>NZ_SGSW01000045.1:0-26834 GCF_004209125.1 Acinetobacter sp. WCHAc060033
TTATGGCTATGCTCATGGCCTGGATGCGCCATTGCTACCAAGGGAAAGAATGCCAACGATGTGAAGGTAATTCTTTGCAATAATAACTTCATAGTGGATGCCCCTTATGCTTTAAACAAACCTTGTTTCTCAATAAAGCTGATGATGTCATTTAAGCCATCTTTAGTTTTCATATTGGAAAATAGAAAAGGTTTTTCACCGCGCATACGTTTCGCGTCTTGATCCATCACATCTAAATTTGCTCCAACCATTGGTGCAAGGTCGGTTTTGTTTATGATTAACAAATCAGATTTGGTAATACCGGGGCCACCTTTACGCGGAATTTTCTCCCCACCCGCCACATCAATTACATACAGGGTTAAATCTGAAAGTTCCGGGCTAAATGTTGCTGCCAAATTATCACCGCCACTTTCAATAATGATCAGTTCAAGGCCATCAAATTTTTCGCACAGGTCATCAATAGCCGCTAGGTTAATGGAGGCGTCCTCACGAATTGCGGTATGCGGGCAACCACCTGTTTCTACACCAACAATACGCTCAGGTGACATAGCTTCATGGCGTGTTAAAAAGTTGGAATCTTCTTTGGTATAAATATCATTGGTCACCACCGCCATATTGTATTTTTCACGCAGTGCCTGACATAAATTTAAAGTAAGCGCTGTTTTACCTGAACCAACTGGACCGCCAATACCTACGCGTAATGGGCTACGTTCTGTCATGTGAAATGTCCTTTATTTTTAAGATCTAAATAATCGTGAATATTGTGTTTCGTGTGCCATACTGAGCATGGCGTAATTAGGTAAGGCGCTACTGAGTTCAGCATCTTGCAGTGCTAAAGCACGTTCAATTGCCTCTGGAATCAGCCCATGCACATGCCATAAAATCCGTTGTCCACTCATCTGTCCAAGTGGTACAGTTTTCACGGCAGCCAACACCTGATTTTCAAGTACGGTAAAGGTATAAGCAGTCAAAACCTCTGCAACATCAAGTTCGAGTTGCCCACAAAGATGCGCATAGATGGGTACGAAACCGATCTGCTTTTTTAATTTCACAGGCTTTTTCAGCACATCACGAATCCACGCATTTAATGAAAATGCCAATTGCTGTGATTCAGCCAATAACTCTTTGCTTTCTCGACTTGCTCTATATAACTGCGCCCAGTATTCAAACTGCTCAGGCTGATCAAAAGATATTATTAGGCGTTTCAAAACGGGCAGCTCAAACCGTACCAAAAGCATTTCAAGCACTTCTTCAAAATAAGTAATGCTCGAGGTTTCATCAAAAATTAAGCTCTGATCAATCGCACTTTCTACCCCTTGAGAATAACAGTACGCCCCAATTGGTAGTGCCGTTGAGGACAAAGTCAACAGACTTAAAAGCTGTGAAGCATTAGGTGTGAACATGATGCAAAGCCTTAATTGGGCTTAATCTGTGATCATGCTGATGCTGTGTATAAGCACCGCTTTCAGGCTCAAATGGATGCATGGTTTCATATACCGTTAAACCAAGTCCAATTATCATTTCAGCCAATACATGATCTGGCTCAAAATACAGCGCCGTTGGTGTGAGCATTAAAGGGACGTGACGATTACCTAAGTGATACGCTGCTTTTAATAAATCAAAGCTGCTTGGTGCTTCTACTTTCATGAGTTTTTCTGCTTTGGCATCGACACGCAGTACATCACCCTCTTGAGTTGCGATATATGAACCGTGCCTTAAAATGCCGGTACGGGGTAAATCTGCACCAATATCGTGCCCGTTAGCTAAAGTTGCACGAAAACGGCTCTTTTGTCGTGTATCAAATGTCAGTTCAACTATCTCAACATTTTCTTGTACGACATTACCCTCAAGTCTTTCCGTATAGATTTTCATAAATACCCAATCTCAATTTCTTTTATCGTGATTCGTGAACTAAATTGATGCTAAATTCAGCATTAAATGAATGATTTGCATTAAAATAATGCACTATTCATGCCAATCTTATTTTGCCAAGCGTTTTATTTTTGCCGTGTCTATCTAATTATTTTGAAATTTGCTTCGTGCAAGACATCTTAATTATTAAAAAATATGTGATTGCCGATAATTATTCAGATGGCCATAAAAAAATCCCCCCATCGATGGAGGATTGTAGAAATAGAATTTATGCCAATCTAGCTAAGCATTAATACACATCTCGTCGGTAGTGACCGGCCTTACGTAAGGCATTAATTTGTTTAGCACCTAAAATTTCTACTAAAGCATCATCAATACCTTGGGCCATATTTAAACTACCACAGAGATAATACAAAACACGAAGAAACCAGCCACATTCACATCAAATAAAATCAATAACTTAAAATAAAAATTCCAAATACACCCTATTTCCCACCCGCTTTGAGCCTCTCAAATTCATCAAAAACCGCCCACATTTATAACCACTTTCTTGATCTTTTTATAAAAATTAAAAGTTTTTTGTACTTCTTGATCTAAGTTAAAAAAATCAGGAGGGCGAATAAATGAAGCCTACAAAAGCAAATTCTCAGCTAGCCAATAAAAGACCGTTTTATACAAAGGAGGTCATGATCCGTCCTTACCCGCCTCTGTTCAAAATTTACCAAAGCTACGCTCAGATTTTAAATGCCTCGCAACTGCCAACACACTTTCAACATGACGTGAGCCTAATATCTGCTACTGCACCTGCTCCAGCTGAGTTATTCGCAACAGATAACTTTCTTCTTGTTTATATAGCACAACAACAAAATATTCGAATCAAAGCTCGAAGCATTGTAGAAGCTGATGTAGACCTCATTCAGGTTCAATATCAACTCAGCAACACACTCTTTAAGTTGATGACTGAGCTCAAGATCAATCCACAGGCTCTTAATCCCGATAAGCTACTTCATAACTTAAATCAGTCTCTATCGAAACAAGCAATTTACGATGTGAATCAAAAGCTTTATGACAAACCCAGATGCAGTCTTTCTCGAGACCTACTCGCTAAGTTAATCGATTGCAGTCGTAATCAGCTACTTTATCGCCAGAAGCAAATCAACGGCTCTCACGACCTACGAATTCAAGCACTCAAAAATAAATGTAAAGCACTCACGAGCGTACAACCATGCGCATCACAATTTTGGAGTTTAGACCATGAAAATTGAAAAACTTTGCTAAAATTAACCTACAGCAGGTTATTACAACTTATAGAAAGTATATTTTATCCATTTCAACTAAATTATAACTTTTTAAATATAAGGATTGAACCTGCATTAGATTATTTTGTGGAGATGACCGCCGTGTTACCAAATGAGTTATTGATCAGCCAGCAAGCTCGTGACTTAGGAAATCAATTAATTAAAGAAATGAACATCAATAGAAGTTATGGAATGGCTAATTTTCTTGGAGTAAATACTTGCTATGATAATCATCAGGCTGTACTTATTTGGACATTTCAACTGCTTGAAAGGGAACCTGCCTTAAATGAATTAGCAGAAATTAAAAAATATTTTCTTTCAATCTTTCCAGATAGTGTTTATCAATTAGCCTAAGTTGTTTTTAAAATTAATTTATTAAATAAAAAGCACTAAATCAAAGAAAGCTTTATTTAAAAATACCTATTAATTCAAAAACATACCATTTACTGAATATATGAAGCATAAGTTCCTGCTCTATCACTCACTCGTACTAAAATTACATCGCTCTTTTTACTGATACTAAACAATTTATGTCCACGCCACGTTCTGCGGCTTCGAGAGTTAGTTTTTGTTGAACCACTGAGAACAAGGACAACAAACTGCCTACTATATTTTCCCGGAGAGTGGTGTAGGAACTTTTTCATTATTGCTAATCATATCAGCGACAACATCAGCAACGAGCTCCTCTATTCCTGAGAATGCTTTAGACTGATCCGCATCAAGCCAAGACAATGATGGAAACTCAGCACACAACCCAACATACTCATTATCTTCTGCTGACCATGTAACACGGCAAGTATATTGTTTACTATCCATTTGAAACCCCATAATGTTTTAAGTCTATGTATAAAAGTACGATTTTCACTTAGCAGTACTTAAATAATCACCCCACCACTGCATCATTTCAGTCCGCTGGGCTAAATAGTCAGCGTGATTATAGCTGGCACGGGTACGGTTCTTATCAATATGTGAAAGTTGTGCCTCAATCCAGTTATCCTGGAACAAACCTGAGTCATTCAAAATGGTACTAAAAGTGGAACGTAGTCCATGAGAGGATAATTGATGTTTTCCATAGCCCATCTTACGTATAGCCATATTTAATGTATTAAAATGAATCGGTTGATTATGTTTCCGTGGGCTAGCAAAAATGTACTTTTCACCGTATGACCATTGCATGACGTCTTTTAAAATATCTAAAGCCTGATCTGAAAGTGGAACTAAGAAGTCGGGAATCTCATGGCCTAATATGACTTTTCGTCGAAACTGTTTAATATGCAAGGCAGGTATTTTCCAGATTTTTTCATTTAAATCAAAATGATGAGGCTCAGCCAATAACAATTCAGCCCCTCGCACGCCAGTATGTAATTTGAACAGCAGTGCTTTTTTAATAATCGGATGGGCATCCAATTTTAATAAATTTTTCTTAAAATCTGATATATCCTCCGCTTTCAAATACGGATAATTCTTCTTGATTTTACTGTTAATGGCGATTTTATTTAAACCATGCGCGATGTTGAATTCACAATAACCCATCGCTACAGCGTAGTCATAAATTTGGTTCAAATAACTACAAGCTTTCTTGACAGGTTCTTTTACTTGGCGTCCCTCTATTTTTTTGATTACTGAAACCAGGTCATAACGCTTGATGTTTTGAAAAGGTAAATCCTGAAGGTCTGGATAAATATCTTGCTGTAAACATCTTTCTGCTAACTGTAGTACACCGCAGCGGGGTGAATCATTAAATGCATTTTTCAGTTTGAACTGCAGCCACTCCTCCCCTACCTTACGAAAGGTGATGACATTAGAGACAGTATCATGCTCAAAACAATAATTATTGTCTTTAAAGTCATCTTTGACTTGTCGTGCCTTTTTCAGCGATAAATCAGGATAAAGCCCCAACTGAATGCGGCGACGTTTTTTTGTTTGTGGATCTGTATAGCGATAGCACCAAGATTTTCTTCCAGTCGGCTCAATCTTCAGGCTAAGTCCATCTTCATCGGATAAAAAACAAGTTTTTTCCTTGCAATGAGCTTGGCGAACTTTAATTTCAGTAAGACTCATGAAATTTAAATGAAACCTATCAGCGGATTGACGAGATCCATTATATCAAAATAGAAGAAAATATATATGATGCGTACACTACGCATCATATATATTTGTAATATATTGTTTTATATATTTAATATTTTAAGTATTTGTATTTTAGTAACCATTATAAGTACCACCTCTTCTTTAAGTTCCCAACAACTCACTTTTTCTGTCATCAATGTTAAATAAGTCTTGTGCTTTAAATTCTTAGATGACCTCCTCTACCCTTTATTATCATTTTTATAAAAGTAACTATATGTACTCATTAAAATTTGTAGAGCTCAAAAAAAAAAAAGACCGCTATATAGCAGTCTTTTAACTTAATTAAATAATAATTAATTCATTTTCATCATAAGTGCATAAGCATCACGTTTGTTTTGACGCAATGATTCTATCTCGGACTTCGTCAGCTGTTTTACGAGAGTTGAGGATATACTTTGCTTCCCACTCTGTGAGCCTTTCGAAATCGTACCCGTAAATCGATTTCCACCATGCTTCAAGATTACCATATACATCCCTCAATTGCTGAAGAGTTTCTTTACTTAGAGCTAATTGTGATGAGTATTGTTTACCCGTCAGTGCATATGCTCCAATAACTTTATTCGTCCCAGTTGTTTCAATATGACCTTTTAATGCTGCAAAAGTACCACCTTGGGTCTGGGTATCATCAACAATAATAACACATTTATCATTGTTTATTGTCCCATCAAATGCTGGTGGGTTGGCTAATCTATGCCACCCATCACCGCCAGTTCTTGATACTTTTATAGCTTGAACTATATTCGTATCAACTTCAAGCCCAAGTTTCTTTGCTATAACTGCTGAAGTAGCTAAAGGAATCATATTACGACCGACTGCTTCCTCAGCATGTACAGGTGCTATAATAGTTTCCCGACCATCGATAATTCTTTCTAGTTCAGCAATCGCCTCATCCGAAACTAAATCTTTAGCTAAAATATACGCACTTTCAACATCCCCTGCTTTAGCAGCTTCATACATGTAATGAGAGGTTGCATCTCCAAGACCACGGTCAATAACGGTTTTAGGAAACATATTCCAATCTGTGCGATATAACTTCATATTTTTAAATAAGTTTTAATGATGGCTAGCATTAAATTTTACACTAAATTTACCGCTAGCATCTCTTGGATATTATTTTTCGTATCAGGCAGCACTCTCAAAAGCCGTTTGTTTGGACAGTCCCCATGATCATACACGAGGCAGCTTCAAATACTTATGGGCTCATCCTATCCAGTTGTATCTTCTTGCATCACATGAATATTGTATACTCATTTTGACTACTTGAAAATTATGGAACAACGTCAATAAAAACAATAACTCTAGAGTCTTTAGTCGACATTCCTAAAAAGGTAAATTCAACATTTCTTTCCATATCATTTCTTTGTGTCTCTGGATAAACAAAAGAAACATAGCTTATTTCAAAGAATCGGGCTAGGGTTTTTATGCCAATGATTTTGTTCTCTTCATTAGCAATTAAAACATCTAATTCCAGATCAAACTCTTCTAATTATTTAATTAAATCTTTAACTTTCATTTTACTATCAACCTCTATGAATTATTTAAAAAATTAGCACAATGAAACTTGTGAAAAAAATGGATTTGAACAAAATTTTTTAGCAAAAAAAGCATAGCAACCAGAAAAATCTTTCCAGCAATCAACAAAAATATCCCCGTGTGCTTCCAGTTTACAACATTTTGACTACCACACTGCCCACAGTAGTAATAATAGCCTTTGATACGGCCACCGCATTCAGGACAATTTTTATGATTAATGAATAAGTTACTCAACGTCTCTTCTCCAAAATTCTTATTATCAAGTTGTAAGTGAAGATAGCACACATTTATAAAAATGTCTTTTTTAAAACATCAAAAGATGTTATAAAAAAGACATTCGCTACTTTAGGATAACTTTTAAGATGAATTTAAATCTCCTTGATGAAGAATCAATCCAACCTTCTGAACCCACGCCATGTGATTTTTTCAAAGGTGAAAATGCTATCAAAAAAGCTAAACAGTTAGGATTACCTGATCTCGAGTTAGTCAGAAACGCAATTATGATCGGTGATGCTGACTATAGAACAAATACTCACTATAACCGTGCACGCTTTATTGCACGATGGGGAAAAATTGGAGAACAGATTGCTTTACTGCTTCGACAATCTGATCCTGCTTGGATATTCCACAATGACAGCCAGCCAAGAATTGAGAATACAGTAAAGAAAATACAAATTATCTTTATGAGCGGGAATATTGCATTGGGGTTAGCTGATCAAGTTGTATCAGCACACTGTGAAAAAGGATTAATGACATTAAATAATATTAAGGAGAATCAGTCTGCTTATGATGATGAGACAAAATTGAGAACATGGATTTTATACTTTCCTTCAGCATCACATCCAGCCTATAAAGACATTGATATCCCAAATATTCCTTTTGAATTTGCATACCCAACTAGCTTCGTACAGGACTTAAAAGCGAAAAAAATTTCAATTTTACCAAGTGACCATACTTGCAGAATTGCATTTGAAATAGATAATACAGTTCCTGTAAAAACTGATCCTAAGCCAGTATTGGAACCATCTAATGAAATTAAACCAGATGATTTTGATATTCAGCTTGTAGTTTAATCTGAGGTTAATGTGTTTAATAAAGATCGTTTACGTATTGCTAAAGAATTACGAGGACTTAGCAATACCGATTTCGCAGAAAAATTGAGTTGCTCTATCTCTAAGGTAAAGCAACTTTTAGACGTGGATAAAGAAATCAATGAAAATGATCAAGATGATATATGCCGTGTATTAAATTTACCCAAGTCATTCTTTGCAGGTAATGACACACAACCACATGAAACAGACCAAATCTTCTATAGATCGGTTGCTCGTATTAAAGCACAGCATAGAAAAGCTAATGAGGCATATACTCTTTTAGCAATAAATATTAACAAGTACTTAAATCAGAAAGTAAAGTTACCTACTTTTCACCGTCCTGATTTAGATATTACTGAGTTTTTGGGTGAATCTAAGTATGCCGATCACCTAGCGTCAGAGTTGAGAGGTTTATGGGCTTTAGGTAATCAACCTATTAATAACATTGTTTCGTTGTGTGAGCTAAAGGGAATCCGTGTCTTTAGATTACCGACTGAAATTCGAGAAATTGATGCACTATCTTTTTTTGATGATGAAAGTGGTAGCCCTTTCATATTTCTAAATACATTTAAGTCTGCCGAAAGAGCCCGCTTCGATTGTGCACACGAACTTGGTCATATCGTTATGCATACGCATAACAAAAAAATTCGTGTCGAGAAAGATAATCGTGTTCTCGAAACTGAAGCGGATCAATTTTCATCTGAATTTTTAATGCCAACAGATGCATTTCTTTCTACTGCTCCACGCTATTTTTCACTAGAAAATATGATTGAGTATAAAAAGATTTGGCGAACATCCCTGAAGGCTATTAACTATAAAGCTCACAAGCTGGGATTAGTTAGTGATTGGGTTAATCGTAGTAACTCTATAAAGATCAATTCGTTGGGCTACAACATTAATGAACCGGAAGAAACTCATCGAGATGAGAGTTTGATGTTGCCCAAAATTATCTCTGTTTTAGCCTCACAACCATCTTTTGATAAAAATAAAATGCTTGATGAAATTGGAATCTCTGAAGAAGATTTTAATCAATTAACATTTGATGCTTTAGTTAAAGTTGAGCCCCCGAAGAAAAAACATAAGTTATATATTGTCGAGTAATACAAACCTTCCTTAAAAATAATGCGCCTTACGGCGCACTATTTATGCAAAATCCTGATTAATTTTTTTATGACTTCACGCCCAACGTAGTTTTGCATCCCATAAGTCATACTTTAACTGAAAATGTAACTTGCCCCATCATGACTTTTTTCATATAGCCTACTTGAACTGACACCATAAATCCCATGTGTTCCATAAAGCATCGTATACAATTTCAGATAAATTCTTTAGTTATGTGATCAGGCTATGTGCTCAAATTACCTATTTCCAAATAAAAGAAATTTGACACTCTTAGGTGTCGATACAAGCCAGTTTGATCTTGAGCTTAAGGATCATGTATTCCCTTCCTATCATGCTCCAATCATTCTGAACGGCTCAGATCACTTAGAGCTTGATATTGCAAAGTTTGGATTACTACCGAGCTGGGCGAAAGAATTGAAGTTCAGCAGTCATACTTATAACGCCAGAACTGAGTCTGTAGCAGATAAGCCTAGCTTTCGACATGCTTGGAAGTACAGCAAGTTCTGCCTAGTCCCAGTACAAGAATTTTATGAGCCGAAATACATCAATGACAAGCCACACTGGTACACCATCAAGCGTAAAGATGATCAGCCTTTTACTGTTGCAGGGATCTATGATGATGCAGTGATTAATGGCAATAAGGTACGTTCCTTTTCAATGTTGACCATCAATTCGGACCATCACCCTTTTATGAAACAATTCCATGCACCGAAGGATGAGAAGCGATCCATCATCGTTATTCCAGAACAGTACAGAAAAGACTGGCTAACAGCCGATCATGAACATGCGCATGAATATTTCTTTCAAATGCCCGATGAATTCGTCACATTTCCACGCGATGAGCAGAAACAAAACGTCTTATTCTGACGCATCCTTGTTTATCCACAACTTTTTAAATTTGAATTTTAAACGCTGTTAGTAATATCCTATTTAAACAAATTCTACTTCCAAACACGCCTCGTAGCGTAGGAGTATCTCATGTCTAAGAAGTTGCCTATTTACTTCTCTGACGACGCATGGTCATCTTTACAAGAGCTCATGGGTCCAGAGGGTAAACCAAGTCCTACCATCAACACCGTGCTTGAACAAATCGCTGTTCAAAATGAGCTTGTTGAAAAATTAGGGCTTACTGCTGTCCTACCCAAATCCAAAGTATCTATTCCCGTCTCTTTAGAGCGTATTCCTGCAGGTCCGGCCTTCAGCACCAAGGATGAGCAAGACAAAGCACTCGATCTGAATGAGTTCCTGATTCACAACCCTATTTCTACTTTTATTGCCTATGTAGACAGTGAATCCATGCTCGATGCTGGCCTAGAGATTAATGATCCAATCATTATTGATCGCAGTATTGAAGCCAAGCATTACGATATCGTGGTTGCCCTGATTGATGACAATGCCTCGACCATTAAGCGGCTGATGATCACCAATAAGATGTCCAAGTCTGAAATCAAAGAAATATTTGGAGATGAAGATTATCCGCTTCCAGAACTTTGGTTGAAGGCTGAAAATTCGAATTACAATCACATCATTCCTGATGATAGTCAGACCATATCAATCTGGGGTGTGGTGACTTTTAATTTAAAGCGTATTTATCACCGCTCATAAAAAGAAGAATAACCATGCAAAGTGAAAATGAAATATTCGCGTTAGTCGACGTGAATAATTGCTACGTCTCGTGTGAGCGTGTGTTTAATCCTGCCTTGAATGATCGCCCAACCATTGTGCTCAGCAACAATGACGGCTGTGCCGTGGCCAGAAGCCAGGAAGCGAAAGACTTAGGCATCAAGATGGGTGTTCCTGTATTCCAAATTAAAGAGCTGATCAAACAACATAACATTCAGGTGCTATCCAGTAATTTCTCCTTATATGGCGAAATGTCCAAGCGCTTTATGGAGCTGCTTGGGGACTATGTTGCACCAGGAGATCAAGAGGTCTATTCCATTGATGAATGCTTTCTGAAGCTCACAGCTTACGAGCATCTATTTGACCTGACTGTATATGCTCAAGACATGAGGGCTAAGGCTTGGCGTTGGTTAGGCCTACCCTGCTGTATTGGAATTGGTCGCTCTAAAACCGAAGCCAAGATTGCCAATCATCTCGCCAAGAAAAACAAGTTCTTCAATGGGGTCTGTAATCTGGCCCATATGGACCCATGCTCTACAGAAACGCTACTCGCGCAGGTTGATGTGTCTGAGGTTTGGGGCGTAGGCAGACAGAACTGTAAGAAGCTCAATACTATGGGTGTTCAATCTGTGCTGGATCTGATCAATGCCAATCCTAAAGAAATCAAAAAGCAGTTTAGTATCGTGATGGAAAAGACGGTGCTTGAGCTACAGGGCCTTTCTTGTATTGACCTTAGTGATGATACTGTAGCGAAGAAGCAAATCATCAGCAGCCGTTCATATGGCAACCCAGTGTATGAAATGGATGACATTAAAGCTTCGGTTCGGCTTTATGTGGCCAGAGCCGTGAAACGAATGCGGGAAGATGGCTCAATCTGCAAGATGATCGGCGTGTATATCCAAACCAGTCGCTTTGATAATACAGAGCGCTACTCGCCTTACATCGTCGTTCAAATGCATGAGCATACGGATGATCTACTGCTCATCACCAAGGCCGCGATGAAAGGCATCGATCAGATATTTAAGAAAGGCTTTAAGTATAAAAAGGCGGGAATCGTGCTGCTCGAAATTACAGATCAATCCAAGTTTGTGCCCGATCTATTCACGGACTATTCACATAAGCAAGAGCGAGAAAGGCTTTCAGATGCCATCGAAGCCATCAGTGAACGGTTTGGGAAGAATCTCGTCACGCTAGGCATTGCCAACAATAAAGAAGCCACATGGCACATGAATCAAAACCTTAGATCACCTTCGTATTTAACCAAATGGTCTGACTTACCAAGAGTAGGATAAAAACATGCACTTATTTAAATTAACTGACGAACAACTCGCACAAATTCTTATCCCGAAACGATTTGTACCACCTACTCCACCTGAACATGAAGGCAAGAATATGGTCTATGTATTTGATAGTGAGGATAAGTTTGAACTGACTTATGATGAGCTGGTGGAAATCATTAGCAAAGCTAGAATGGCTGGTCCGAAGTTGATACCTGTCTTAGGCACCGTGAATTAAATTGTGCAGTGTTCGCACGCCACTTGAAACATAACTTGATTGGAAATGAATTTGGGCTGAGAAAAATTCAGTTCAAATTTAACCTGACGGGCACACTAAAAAATGGGTAATTGTCAGATCGAGTTTGGACTACAACACTTTAGCTCATCGATTTACCATACCGCTAATCTTCACACCATTTTCGTAAATCCAGCGATCAAACTGTGATACTACATTCCGCTTATTAATCCAAGTCAGCATGGTGCTTTTCATAAAGGCAGTTTACTTATAAACAGGGAAATTTCTAAACAATTCCCCTTTAACATGCTTAGGCTATTTGATCCAGAGTTCATCTTTTTGCATCATTTTTAACATTAAATTAAATATAACCAGCGGAGTAACATTTTTTTTGTTAGAGCCGACAACTCTTTGAAAACTAAATTTAACGGTTCGCTCAGGAGCATCCAAATTAACTGGGTAGTTTTGTTTTTCTAAATACAGATGATCTCCTAACATTGGCTCTATACCATTAATAAAATTAACAATTTGTTGCTCATCACCTTTCATTCGGCATTGAAAATGTAGAAAATTCTTACGCAGTTTTCCAAATAATAATATTTTAAGCGCCTTAACCATGTTCTTTTCTTTCAGTGCATCTTGCTGCCTATCATCTTTATAATGAAAATCAAGGAGAGGAATTATTTCATCTGGACGAGTCAGTTTTTTAGCCTTTTCGTAAAGTTCATCAAACCAACTCTCTTCTAAATTCTTACTATAAACATAATTCGTTTTTAAATTAAATTTTTGGCGATCCATCCATTTAGTGCTCATCCATTGACATCGTTGCATCCATTCTTGAGCTTGGGTATCTTCGCTTAAACGACCTTCTCTAAAACTTATCAAACGTTGAAAAGGTGTCAGAGTACTCTTCTCTATACTAAACTTCTTTTCTTGTCGGCCAGCCATCGTAACTGGCTGTGTTTGCTGATAAGAATTAAACCATTTCTGCTGCTGAGTATAACGATTTAGGTTTATGTAGTCTGTACTTGACTTCACTGGACTAAAACACTGTTCTAATACTTTTTTTGAAATGATACACGGCGAATTATAAATTCGATCGACTGCTAATAAATCCAAAACATGAAGGTAATTTGAAGCCGTTTGCTCAATACTGCTATGCCCCATCCAAGAGGCGAGCACCTGCCATTTATGTTGAATAATCTCTTCTTGAGCACGTGCTTTCATACCAAACAATAAATCTCTCATCTTTTTTGCTTTTACCCAAGGACAATCTGTGTAGGTCTTGATCATTTCTTTTGAACCGAGCAAAGTTATTGCTAGATAGTTAGCAGCACTGTGGCGTAATGTATGAAAACTAAAGCCATGATGCATACCTAATATTTGACTAAACAAATCTACTGTAATTTTGCTGATACATTGATCAGTTAATACACGATGATTCACACTAAAAAGTAGATCATCCTGCTGATTAACCAAATATTGCTCATAACGATGTTGTATGTAACGTTGTACTACTAAAAACTCATGTTCTGACAATGCAATTTTCAATGGTATTTGACGATTCGCACTTCGCGTTTTCAGACGGCGATATGAATTGTCTTGGATATGAAGCGTGATATTATTAAAAACTGTATTTTCTTTTTCTTTATAAAGTAGCTCTGGGCAAATAATATCTTGTATTTTAAGACAACGAACTTCATTTAATCGAAGTCCAGTTCTATAACTTAGTAAATACATCAGCTTTAAACAACTCAGATGATCGACCCACTCTGATGCCGTTGGCTCTTGACTTAAATTTTCTAGTTTTTCCAATAATTTGCCAAATAGCAAAGGACTCACTAGCCGTGCATTGCAAATTTGTAAATGCTTAAAACTTGAATTCTGTAACACCAATACCCCTGGAGCATCATAATTCTCTATACAGAATTGATGAAAATCTTTTAGGCGACCAAAACGGTATTCTGCGCTTTGGTGCATCTTACGAGAGGTTTTTCCTTTCACCGAATCTCGTTGAACTGCTTTTTCATCACGTTCACTGCTGTATTTCAATAGCTGCCGATATAAATCCTCATAGTCATCTATGGATTGTTGCTTTAAATCTAATTTATTGAGCCAAATCTCAAATATAAATTCTTTGCCAAACGATCCTAAGTAGCTTTCAATAGTTGATAATTGAAGCCCTCGTTTTTTTAAATGCATTAACCAGTGAATTAAGCGTAGTTGAGCATCAATTAAAGACTTTTCCTCCGTATTAGCATCAACTATCTTCTCCTCTAACACCCTTCTAGTTTCTTGCCAAAAACGTAGCGTGCGTTCTTCTTTATTCCTCTTTTTATCTAAACGCTCAACTTTTTGACCTTTACGTTTCTTTTGACCAAACAACATCAACTCATACGGAATCGTTTGTAATTTGCTTTGAACAGTCGGAACTTCAGGAAGTAACTGCTCTTGTTCAAAATGAATAGGGCGATTATCTGGTTCTGTGACTTGATTGTAATCATTATTCCACAGCAATCTAAATTCGGATGGCCTTAAAGCAACAGTATTAATCTCTTGCTGAAGCACATTACTCAAAAATATATCTATGCTGAGGTTTGGATTAAATTCGAGTACCATTTGCACATCATTAAATGCACGAAATCCACGGCGTTTAATTTGATATTGCAGATCCCCAAGACTTTTTTTCCTGCCTATCTTACTCAAGCTTTCTAAAATACAATCTTCAACTGAATGTTGCAGACAAAATTCTTTCTGAGTAGCTTTCAACTTTTTTAAATATTGCAAAATGAACTGCGCATATGGGTTAAAAAAAACATGTTTCCATTGGTACAACTTTCCCTGTTCTACATCGTTGCCATATTGAGAGTTTTCAACACGATAATGTAGTAACAATGGATTAGTGATTTTTTTGTAGTCCGAATGGTATAACCGAAAACAATTCAGATCTGTACCAAGCTCAATGGCCTCCTGCAATTGCTTCTGAATAGCAATCAAATGCTGTTCATCTGCACAGCCTGAAATATATATAAAACTTAAGCATAAATTTCCCCATAAGTACTTTGGTTCATTCCAATATTCAAATGAATCTTGCCAATACTGCCTTAATTCCTTAAGTACATGGATATGTAGATGCCCCTGTTCTAACCGTGACTCTGTACTCTCAATTTTTCTAGGCAGTACGATCCGTTTAGTATGTGGATTTAGCTTAATTCTGTATGATTTTTTATCTACATTCTGGTTGAATTGCTTCCTTCTTTTATTAAATTCATCTTCAGTAAATTGCATCAGTTTTGATTGTTCGTCTCGGCTCAACTTTTGACTCAAACAATCAACACTATCTTTAATGTCATGCCATTTTTCAGCGATCTGCTGATCAAGTTTTTGCTGCATTTCTTTCGTCAATACTTCAGGTGGAGAAGGCTGTCTATCTAGCGACTTTTTCACCATTTTATGAATATCAACAAATAGATCATCTAGTTGTGGTTTTATTAGTTCTTTGATTTTTTGCATACAACTATTTTCGCTCTAAGTGTTTAATCGATAAAGATTTGACATTATCTTGCAATTGCTGGCGGGCTTGCTGTACATAGACATTCGGGATAAGTGAAGAATGCGGATGAAAAGCCTCTCGGTCACGTTGGTCATGACCATACAGGGCCTGAATTAAGTGAAAAGCTAATGCTGGTTTACCCTCTTGCTGCTCATGCATCAAAAAGTTCATGTCAAAATGACGTAACCAATTCGAATACATATTCTTTGGAAAGACTCCTTGCATATATGAATTCACCCATTTTCTCGATAAAGGGATTAACTTAATTTTCCTGCTCTGCCATTCTTTGACAGTTATCGGCAAGATATCTTTACTAAAAATGACCTTACCAAAAAGATCATTTACAGTTATCTTCTTCTTTGCAAAGACTTGTCTAAAAAATGAACCGTACGCTTCAATAATTTGTTCTAAAAAGGCAGTGTAATTTTGCAGTGTTTTTATGAAAAAATCAGATAAAGGGATAAAACGACCATCTTTTCTTGCTTTACTATTTTTTTTATCATTCACATATAAAAGCTTGAGCTCAACACAATAATCATCCAAATTCCCCAACAGGTTTTTTTTAGGCCGACTTGCCAAACTCAACAAACTGATATGCCACATCCAACACGCATATGCATTAAGTTGATTAATAATGTGCTTATCTTCTTGGATGTTTTCGTGACAATGTCTATGTAAAATATGGAATTGCTCTTTCACAAAATTGGGTTCAAGTGCCAGTTGGCTCCCTATCCTTCCTATAGATAATGCAGATTGCACTTTGAATTGTTGTTGCAATATTTTTAGTTCAGCCGTGTCTTCAGTAAAATGTGTGGAATGTGGTGTAAGTGCTTTTTCTAAAAAGGCTAGATATGTGCTACTGAGTTGAGTTTTCGGTAGCCCGCCATAATAGATACCAGGCATGTGATGCTGACTATCCCGCCCAGCAATTACATGAGCAAGATATTCATTATATGTTTCATAATATATATGAAAATATAATTGAGCCTGCAGTTTTTCTACAGTGATCGAACCTACAAACCGATTATCAAGCCAATTCTTAAGTTTCGTATTAATGTGTGTTGATGAAATTAGTGGATTCGATGCTTGTTCTATATAGTCAAACCAAGCAGAAGGTAAATGTAGTTGATGTGTCATCACTTCATTCCACCGCACATGATTTAAGCTCTTAATCTTCTGCTCTGTAATTTTAAGATTTAATTTGAGTAAATATTCGCGACGTCTACTTGAACCATTCTGGATCAAAATTCCATCTTGAATAAGCTCGTTAAAATCCATCAGTGCGACGGGTGATAATCCCGTCAAAAGTGACAATAAACATGCTGCAGCGATTGCAGCATCCCTCCAGTGCCCGGATAACTCGGTTCTCAACACATAAACAATTTGCTTCAGTATATCTGGCGCCAAATAATGTGGATTTGTAACAAAAGGAGCATGACGGCGCTGGCGATGCCGCATTAGATGCGTCGCATTATCGCTGAGTATATAATTTAAATTTTTAGACTTTTCATCTTCTGAATAAAACTCCATTTCAGGATCTAATAGATCAACTTCACCCTCTTCATCTTTGTGAAGAGCGGCATCATAAATACTGATCTTTGCGTTATGTCCAATATCTACTTGCTTACCCGTTTTAATTTCACGAAATTTTTTGAGTTCATTTTTCGTCGGCCATTGCAAAACTTTACTTTTTTTTGACTTACGCTGACGATGAACAACACGACGATCATCAAGTCTTTTAAAAATTATTAATAGAGCCGATAAATACTCTATGGCTTGTACTTGTTTGAAATCTTTAATATTAAAAAGTTGATTACGATCCTCCTTTTTCAAGTTACGTTCGTACATGACATAGCGATTTAGTAGCTCACTGCATTCTTGAAATAATTCAGCATGATTAGAATCCAGAACATATCGTGATACATAGCGAAAGAGATCACAAACATGTTTTTGCTTATTCTCAGCTTTATCAATTTTTGCAAATTCTTGATACTGCCGATATGTTAAAAAACTCGCTTGTAGAATCAAATAACGTTCAGACGACAGCTCTTGAGTATTACTAGTAGTCGGGCATGCAAAATAACTTAAAGAAGCTAGATAATAATATTTACCTAATTGTCTAGAACTAGATATATAGCCATATATCTGTTGTGCTTCCTTATATAGAGCATGGGCTTTTTCACGTAAATCATCTGATAGATCGACAAATTGTGTATTCACAACATGATTGCGTAATAAACAATAATCTTTTTGGAATTTTTCTGCTAAATCTAAGAATTGCTCTTCTGTTTCAATCTTTGGCATATTCGCTTTCGCTTAATTTTTTATCAAATTGCATTGGTTAAATTCATTACGATCTGAACAATTTGGTAAAAGTTGATCTTTTATTGAACTCTTTGTCAGCTTAAAAAATCTAGCAAAAAATTTAGCATCCAGCTCTTTCTGAGCTTTTCTCTCAAAGCACAAGTGTTGCTGTGATTTTTCGATAAAATCATCAAGATTATGTATCAACTGTAAGATTGCAACATAATTAGAATGTACACGTAAGCATGGCTCCGTTTGCATTAATAGCAATATTTTTTGCCAAATTTTCACATAGATTATTTTGAACTTTGCTTGTACTACTACTTTCTGGCTCTGTTTAATCTTTTTGATTTTCAGTAGTTCTGAGTTAATTTTTACTATCTTAAATTGAACATTTTGTCGCTCAAAGCAAAAGGGCATGATAAATTGCCCCATAAATATCTCTATATTTTTTACTAAATAGTCAAATTTTAACATTTTTATCGATATAAAAAATGAGCATATCTTTGTATATTAAAATTCATTTAATTTATCAACTAAATTTTCTCAAAATTACAATTATCAACAAATACATATGGTTTACTTATCATGGGTGGTCTAAATTTTAAAAATTCTTCCACTTTTTTTTAGTTTTCTGTTATCCTAATTATATATTTGAAAATTTAATAATAAATGGACATATAAAAGATTTTAATAAATCTGATTTAGAAAAATTAGCTCAATATGGATCTTTAGATAGCCTGTGTGCATTATATTTATTACATCAATGGGGTTATAGTATTGGCAGTACAAGTCTAGTAAATGATTGCTGTTCATTTATTATAAATACTTTGGAATTGCTGCTAAAAAGACATGATTATCTTGAGCGCTCACACATATTTTTATTCGATGAAATATGTGATCAGATATTCATTATGGAGTTAAAGGGCTATAATCGTCCTCTTAAAATTAAATTAAATTGGCGACAATACAGAGATAGGAATTGGACTATTGAAATTCGAGAAAAATCTAAAAGAACTGAAGCTGATCTTATTGCTCACCCTAAAATCAATCATTTAATTCCTTGCATAGATGAGAACCTTGTAAATCTATATAAACAGATTCTAGGATAGAGTGGCTTTATCGCATAAACTCATTCTGGGAGCTTATTCAACAATACTATTTCCAAATGAATAAGCTCACACCTAAAATTTATCATACAAGCAATTGACACTCTTATAATCTCCTCTGAATCGGTTTAGGGAATATCTCAATTGGGTTTGGTTCAAAGCTTATTAGGCTATCTAGCTTGAATTTTTCAACGCAAGATACTCCACCCTATGTAGAAAACAAAAGCATATTGATATTGCAATTAACTATTAAAAAAGCAGCAATGGACTGCATCTAATTGTCGATTGTACTGACTTGAAATTTTTAAGTAAAAGCAATTGGAAACGTACGAAGCATCAGCCTTAATATCAGCGGCAGTGGCTTAAGCTACATATCGATATAGATGCTAAAATCCTGGAAACAAGTACTGTACAGTAACTGCCAACGATGTCAGTGATTCACAAGCATTTAGAAACTTACTTGCTCAAATTCCTATAGATATCGACTCTGCCTATACAGACAGGCTTATGACATTAAACACTCCCAACACGTGATTTTAGACCTAAAAACACATACGGTGATTCTACTAAGGAAAAGTTTAAAGTTTTGGAAAGGCAAGTGAACGAAATATATAGAGAGGAATAAATTATTGAAATGGTCAAGCGTCTAGTGATAAGCATTTGGAAAAAGTGGTCTATGGCATCAACGGCGATAACTTGGTCGAAACCGAGATGCATTGCATCAAATTATTAGGCGATAAACTCAGCACAAGGAATTTTGACAGTCAGATCAATGAGATTAATGCACGTATAGCCGTCTTAAATAAATTTACAGAATTAGATCGCCCCCATACCCACGTTTTCACTTGAATTTGAGTAATTACAGTAAATTCTATCTTTAAAGTCTTTATACAACAAAGCCTGTTAAAAATAATGTTGATTTAAGCTGCTTACCATTTGCTTACCAGAATCTAAAAACAAAAAAATCACTTAGGATTAATGCACCTAAGTGGTTGTTTTATATGGTGGGCCCAGACAGACTTGAACTGTCGACCAACGGATTATGAGTCCATTAACTATCAAGTTTAATCAGATTGTGGACAAAGCGAGTAAGCATCTGTATAGACAATCTAAATAGAAATTTAATCCTTAAGCAGCCTTGAATCCATTTATCAGAATAAGTGTGATTGCGTCAGAGCAAGCCTATTAGCTGTGCTTATAGGATCTTAGGATCAATTTTTTGCTTGATTAGTGCTTGAAAATACAAGGACGTAGATTTTAGGTGCAGGCTTCTTCATCTTTAAATTATATTATTGAGAAAGCTTTAAAAAAAAGCTTCGTCCAATTTTTTTTACATGCTTAAAAACAAGTATCTATAAATATTTTATGCAAATAAAAATGAAATTTTATTCTATTCTTAGATTAGCATTTGAAGTGCAACACCATGCTGTTACCATAATACCTGACTCGGACTTCTAAAGCCGAGTCTTTTTCTTGGACTATGATTGATACGATCAGTGATTTCTGAGATGTATTCATCTGTATACTGATTTAAGTTCCTTCCTTTTCTAATGTATTGTCTGACTAAGCCATTGGTATTTTCATTTTTGCCTTGCTCCAAGCACTATAAGGATCTGCGAAATACCAATCTATTTCTAATGCTTGAGCTGCATATTCATGCAGACTAAACTCCTTACCATTATTAGCGGTAATCGTTTTGAGCTGATCTTTAATCGGCTCAAGTAAACTGATTGTTGTTTGGCAAACTTCCTCTGCTTTGCGTGACCTACACTTCTTCAACTACAAATAACCTGTCTTGCGATCTACAATCGAGACCAATGATTGCTGATGATTCCTACCCACAATCGTATCTATCTCTAGATCACCAAAACGATGACGCTGTTCAATCTCAATCGGTCTATCATGAATGCTTTTACGATTAGCCAGCTGACCACGAGATGCAATCTGTTCAGGACTCCATTGGAGTTCAAGATAAAAGATGACAAGTGTCCATATTTCATGAGGGATTCTTTTGGGATTGGAGCAATGGCGTCTTAAAGCGAGTTGATTAGCATGTTTAGCGAAGTAACCATTTCTCGCTCGATTACGATTAATTTCTCTAGAAATAGTGGAAGGTGAACGATTCAGTCTCCAAGCAATGTAACGTTTAGAAAATCTTTCACGTAACAATGTAGAAATCTGATATCTTTCTTCTTGGGTAAGATGAGTATAGTCCATGATACAACTTTGACTTTGGTCGGTCGGAAGCAAAATGCTAGCTTATCTTGCTTCTTTACAATAATTTAATCTCTGTTGCACTTCATTTGAGAATCTAAGATTTATAAATTAATTCTTTAGAAAAATGGTGATTTAAATAGAATTCCTTCAACATATTAACTACTAGATCGCCATTTTTCATCTTAAATTTAATATTCAATCATTTCGATGATAAAATCCACTTTATCTAATTTCAATATTTATTTCAAAAAATACTCTTATCACCTTTAACCTACAGATCGTTTATGAATTAGATCAGCATGTTGTAAACTCAATCAGATATATGCTTTAAGTAGTTAAAGTTGAATAATATGAAGTTGAAATGAACGCTCAATATAACTGTTTTGCTAATTAAAGTTATAAGTGGTTTCTTGAACTAAGAATAGCCAATTAAAGTGTAGCAAGTTGCTACACTCCTAGATAATATCCTTTCCGAAAATTTCATTTAGACGATCCTTAATGTCTTCCACAAATTTACTATCAGTTTTCAATTTATTTTTCATTTTTCTCTTAAAGTCACTTAAGCTCATTCCTACTTCAGCAAAATCCATTTGAAATAATGAATCATTGATAACAACGTTTGCTTGAGAGTCTGTGAGGCAACCTACAGTCTTAAACCACTTTTCAAGCTGTAAATAATTAGCATCATCATTAAAAATATACCATGAACGTACAGTGGTATCGAATTTTGCACCTAGATCTTTTACCTCAGCATTATCTTCAAATGGAACATCTAAGTAGATCTTTAATTTTTCGGCCTTTTTATTTTCAATTACAGGCTTTTCAAAACCACGATGATGTAGTTTAAATTTTACGCCTACAATAGGGCGTCCTTTTTTAATTGTTTCATATTCTAACTGTAGATCGGTGTTTTCATTAATTTCAGCTACAATTTTATCTAATACATAACGTCGAAAATCGACCCAACGGTCATATTTAGTTTCATTTATATCAATTAGAGCTTTGAGATTCTCTAATAATAATGGAACTTCGTAGATTTCTTGAGTCTTAAATTTGAATTCGTTTTTTATGAAATAGGTATAAAGACTCATACTTGCAACTGAATCTAGAGCAAATAAATGTTTTAGTTGGTATGTAGTAAAATTACCACCAGCTAATTGAGTAAAGTAAGGTAATACTTCACTGGTAAATCTGATTTGAAGTGCATTCTTTGAATCATCTTCCCATCTTAACTCACGGATAATAGGGACAACCGAGTGAACTCTTTTAGTCTTTTTCTTTATATCATCTACAGGTTCTTCAATTACAAAGTGCGCCACACGGGATGAAAGTTCTTTGTAAATTCGATCAATGGCTACATTAATTGAATTTCGCTTACTTAATCCCAGTAATTCAGCTAAATCATCTTTATACAAATAGATGTATGTTTGTTCACTAATCTCTTTATCGATATGATTCTTCTCACCGTAATTGGCAACAGCCATCGCATATAAAAGTGCTTTATATTCATTCGCTGACAATTCAATAGGTCGTATCAAACGATTGCTAGTACTTACAACCCCATTGTGACGAATATTACCTATGCAGTACGGGATTGAATCCAGCTCTTCTTTGTTATGGCTTAGTTCTGACATAAAGTGTATTAACTATTTTAAGTGTGCTTAACTTGATTATGCATGTTATATAAAAAAGTGGAAAAAGATTCAACACTTTCACCTAAAAAAACCTAAGGTGGAATACTTGTCACCAAATTTAGGTAAAAATCCATTAAAGTGGAAATATATTTTTAAATTCCACTCCAAGATGACAAATACTCCACTTTTAGATGTTTTTGATTCTTTATAGAAATACGGATTGATGAATAAACACCTATAATGGATTTTAAATAATCAATTAACCTATTTCGATATGACAAGTTTTCCACCTTTAAAAACGCAGATCACTGAAAAAAAATATCGAGTTTAGTCATAAGAACAAAATATCTGCATTCTAGGGTGAGTGCGTGAAATTCTTTCCACTCTTAGATCAATGAATATATCAAAAAATGGTGTAGTAAAAAAAAGCCTTGCAACTTTATCCACAATATTATTTTTGTAAGTGATTTTTTTTCCACTCTTGCACTTAAATTCATTAAGTTATCAACATCATAAATAATTGTTTTATATATGTTTTAAATGATAATACATATATTTTATAATTAACAGTGAAAAACATTCCACCATAGTGACAAATACTCCACTTTTAAGTGACAAATACTCCACTTTACAGTGACATATATTCCACTTTTAAGTGATCATCTTTCCACTTATAGAAGACAACTCTTCCACTTTAAGATGACAAACCCTCCACCTTAAAGTTGATATGGTATTGTTTTTAAATGAAAAATATCAACTTAATTATTAATTAACTTAATTATTAATTACTATTAATTATTAAATAAGCTAGCTATATAAAACTTTAAATTTAAAATTGCTTTAGCGTTATACAAATGACTGTTTTAAATTTAAAAGGTGTAGTAACTTAGCCCAAAGTTATTTATATTAATAGTAATTTTAAATATAGAATGATTTGACAAGTATGTCTGCAAAAATTATTGCTGTTGCGAATCACAAGGGTGGTTGTGGTAAAACAACAACAGTTGTTCATTTAGCCTCTGAGCTAGCAAACTTAGGAAAAAAAGTGCTTGTGATTGATTTAGATCCTCAAGCAAATGCTAGCTTGCATATTGGTTTAAAACATCCAAGTGAAGTTGGAGTAACAACCGCTGAGTTATTAGTAGGTGATGTCTCATTACTTACTGACGCTTTAGAAGAAGATACTAATTTTGATAATGTTTCACTAATTTATGGTTCTCTCAATTTAGGAAAAACTGAGGACCAATTAAAAGAAGATGCGCCAAGACCATCAGAAGAACTCACTACAAAATTAGAACTATTAAAAGATCTTTATGATTTTATTTTAATTGACTGCCCTCCAAGTTTAAAACTATTGACGAGTAATGCTTTAGCATCTTCAACACATGTAATTATCCCGATTGAATCTGGCTCACAATATGGTCTATATGGTGTTACAGACTTACTTAATCATTTAGAAAAAATAAAGCGAATCAATCCGGAGCTACAATTATTAGGTGCACTACTTATTAAGCACGATGAGAGACAAAATGTTTGTAAACTCATTCGTGATGAAGCATTTAAGCAAGTGGGCTATATTATGGAAACGACTATTCCACAAAGTACAAAAGTAAATCAAGCCGCAATTATGCAGCAGTCTTTACTTAAGCTAGACAAAAGTGGAAAGGTTCGAAAGGCTTTTGAAAGTTTAGCTAAAGAAGTTTTAGCTAAAGTTAACTGATTGAGAATTTTATGGCAACTGCAAAAGAACTTTTAGCTCAAAAGCTGAAACAAAATACTCAAAAGCATCAATTAGCTCAAAAAGATAATATCAAGGAATTAAAGGAATTTAGACGAAATGTCCCCATTGAAGACATTTCACGGAGTCCTTATCAACCGCGTAGAAAATTTGATGAGCAGGAAATCAAAGAACTGGCTGAATCGATCGATGAAGTTGGTTTGTTGCAACCCATCACTGTTCGTAAACTTGAAAATTTAAAATTTGAACTAATTGCAGGTGAACGTCGATTACGTGCGCATGAAATTCTAAAAAAATCGACCATTGAAGCCATTATTATTGATGCAAATAATGAAGAAGCTTCACTACTTACACTAGCTGAAAATTTAAAACGCCAGGATTTAACAGACTTCGAAATCTATATAGGTCTAGTAGGTTTGGATGAAAATTTAAAGAAAAATAAACAACGTTTAGCGAAGTCTTTAGGCTTAAATCGCGAAGACATGTATAAATATTTATCTTTTGAAAAGTTGCCTAAAGCCATGTTGAATGATTTGGTAAATGAGCCCCAGTTATTAGGTCGAACTGCTGCAACAGCTTTTAAAAAATTTCTTGCAGATCACGACGAAATAAAACAACGTGCTGAAAAAGCCTTGTTAACTGTTTGGACAAAAGTAAAGAATGGCCAACTTGAGCAAACTAAGGCTGTTGCACAAGCTACGAAATATCTAGTTCAAGATAATAACGATTCTCCATCAACATCGCTTGTAAAAAAAATTGAATATGCTGGGAAAGTTGCTGGAAATATTAAATTTAATGATAAGTTATTAAAGGTTTCTTTAAAAATTTCTCATTTTGATGATGCTAGTTTAGAAAAATTAGAAAATCTATTGAAAGAGTTGGTAGAGAAAAATCAAGAAGTGTAGCAACTTGCTACACTTCTTTTCTTTAAAATATGTCTGATAGTATAATCTTGGGGATACCTAGTAATAAAATTAATCTTAATTAAAAACAATTTTTTTATAATATATATTTATAAAAGTTAGGTGCTGTTGACATTTGCTGTATAAAAAAATAGTGAGAAAGTAAAATTCAATCGACAAACCACATACCTACTTGTTATGCATTCCAACAATGCTGGCGCATAATCAATGGTCTAAGTCTTTAAATTAATATCAAATGATGCAAATCAAGAATAGGTTTCTATTGATGCCTCTCATATGCGAGTGCATCAACATAAGGCAGGAGTGAAAGACCAAGCTATTTCTAATAACGTTGGTGGAAATAGTTCTATAATCTATTTAGTTGTGGATGCGGATGGAAATCCTATTGAATCTATTTTTAATGATAGCAAGACCCATGATGTGAAAGTGCATCTTATTTGTTTGATATTTGGATTTAAAGGAAAAGAAATTTTGTGTGCAGATAGGAGTTATAATTCAGAATTATTTAGAGAAAAATTGAGAAAACCGAAACCAAAGTAAATATACTAAAAAAATGTAAGTCTAAATCTAGTAATCAACATATGGATTGGTGTTTATATAAAATCAGGTATTCAATGGAAAATGCATTAACAAGATTAAAAAATATTTACGATGAACTGCCAATCGGTATGACAGGCTAATGCGGAACTATGAAAACTCCGTTGCTTTAGCCTGTATCTTTATCTGGTTACCATTATGAAATGTCAACAAAATCTAAATTATTTTTGGATTTGTTAGAAATAGATTGATCTGGAGTTGGTCACTAAAATCATTCTAAAATTAAAAAATATAACTTATAGTGATTAGCTTCGATTATATGCAAATTATATAACTTGTAATAGACGCAAAAGTTGTGCCTGTGAAAGAGATAATACTTAAAACTTGTCCTAACCACTTATATAACATTGGAGGATAACTAAGAATTTTGATGCTGCATTTACAATAAAAGAAAAAATTGGGCTTGTGAATGTATTTGGCGGTTTGAAAAAATTCAAATTTATTGCTTAGCGATATCGCAATTGAGGCAAAATATTAGGTTATAGATCCCATTCTATTACTGGAATCTATAACCTAGAACTGAATAAAGAATGACTTATGAAAGAACCCTATTATTAATCTTCATAATCTAGAAAGGC
>NZ_SGSW01000046.1:0-26566 GCF_004209125.1 Acinetobacter sp. WCHAc060033
GGTGCGGCTTTATAATTCGCAATAAAATTTAGTCTGCCTAAAGCATTTGTGTTTCCCGCAATCGCTATTTTATTGGTTGCTTGCTTGTTCCCCGCATTAAATTATTATGCTCTTGAAGCATCTGAAAAGTCATTTAACCAAACAACCAATTTTTTAAGTCAGCCAGTACATAAGTTTTCAGCAAATAAAATAACTGTACTTTGGGGCATGTGGTACATGAAAGCCCTATATTTAGCCATAGCAGGTTTAATTGGCTTTGGCATAGCTAAAGCTTTATATCCTGAAGTGATTTAAAAAAATTGGATATTTTTATTTAGAAATTACATTGTATGTTTACAACATAAATTGAGATATATAAAGATGACCCATTGAAATGGGATTAAAAAAAATACTTTATTTTTAATATTATAATTAGACCTCTTGCGAAAGTATCTTTAATGACTATTTTAGATGTTGATATTTATTTAAAAATCAACGCTTATCACTGATTAAATTTTGACTAACGCAAGAGGTCTAATGATATGAAAAGAATTTAAAAAATTTAGATCAAATGAAAACCGACATAATTTAGATATATTCAAATTATGTCATTATTGTTTCATCGTACTCATTCGCTATGAAATAAAATAAGCCAAATGAAATATTTTTACCAAGGCAAAAAGATCAACTTCGGCATCTGGACAGGTAAGACTTGATCAAAATATAAAGTACCCAAAAATGTTTATCCTATTTAAATGTGTTAAATCAAAAAACAATGACCATCCAACAACTTAAAATATTATATCTGCCTATAACTTTATTTGACAAAAGGTGGCAAAGTGCTTGCTACTTTAAAATTAGTGGCATTCCACCTGTATCGAAAGATCATAATTTCTTAAATGTTGTTGAATAGGCCTAAAAAGAGTTAACTTTAAGTTAAGCATTTACTTTATAACGCTTAACAAAAAGTGCTGCGCATTATGTGGCTTTTCATTTTCTATGCATGAGTTACGCTTCCAACTACCATCACTTTGTAATAGCCATGCTTGTTGATTATCCATTAAATAATTTTCTAACCCTTGCTGATAAATTCTTTTTTTGAGTCTAGTATTTTCAATAGGAAAGCACACTTCAACACGTTTAAATAAATTACGCTCCATCCAGTCAGCACTAGAACAATACACACGTGTATCACCATTATTGTAAAAATAATAGACACGAGTATGCTCAAGAAAACGCCCTACAATTGAGCGAACACGAATATTTTCTGATAAGCCAATTAGGCCTGGACGTAAACAACAAATAGAACGAATGATTAATTCTATTTGCACACCAGCTTGAGAAGCTTCGTATAATTTATTAATCAATTGAACTTCGGTTAGTGCATTGACCTTAATGATAATTTTTGCCGGTTTCCCTGCTTTCGCAAGCACAATCTCGTTTTCAATAAAATTCATCAACTGACTATGCAAAGTAAATGGTGCATGTAGAAGTTTCTTTAACTTCACCATTTTGCCCATACCGGTTAATTCTTGAAAAATACGATGTACATCTTCACACAAATCTTGATTGGTCGTTAATAAACCGTAATCAGTGTAAATTTTGGCATTGCCAGCATGATAATTTCCTGTACCTAAATGTGCGTAGCGCACCAGTTTTTGATTTTCTCGGCGTACCACCAAAATCATTTTGGCATGAGTTTTATAGCCGACAATGCCATATACCACCACGGCACCCGCTTCCTGTAAAACATTGGCAACAGCGATATTGGACTCTTCATCAAACCGTGCCCGTAATTCAATCACTGCGGTGACTTCTTTACCATTTCTTGCCGCCTCAGCCAAAATTTGCACAATTTCTGAATTTGCACCGCTACGGTACAAGGTCTGTTTAATGGCCAAAACATGCGGATCTTGCGCGGCTTCACGTAATAATCGAATTACAGGGGAAAATGATTCAAAAGGATGATGCAATAAAATATCTTGTTTCTGCATCGCACTGAAAATATTTGCAGATTTTTTCAGTATTTTTGGAATCACAGGAGTATGTGGCTCATAGCGTAAATATGGGCGTTTAAAATCCGAGACCAATCGAGCCAAATTAACAGGCCCGTCGACACGATACAATTGATGCGTATCCAAATCGAATTCTTTGAGTAAGTATTCATAAATATGTGTTGGACAATTTTTATTGACCTCCAAACGTACTGCCCGACCAAAACGGCGTGAACTGAGTTCGTCTTTTAAGGCTTCCGCTAAGTCTTCAACATCTTCAGTTAACGTTAAATCTGCATTTCGGGTTACTCTAAATTGATAGCAACCCGTTGCCGTCATTCCCGGAAATAAATCAGACACATGAGTATGAATAATTGAAGAGAGCATCACATGATGCTCTTTGCCTTCGGTCAACTCATCTGGCAAACGCACCACACGTGGCAATGAACGTGGTGCAGGAACCACTGCCAAATCGATCTGACGGCCAAAGGCATCCTTACCTTCCAAAGTCACAATGAAATTAAGTGATTTGTTGACCAAGCGTGGAAAGGGATGCGCAGGATCTAAACTTATTGGTGTTAAGGCTGGTGCAACCTGTTCCTGAAAATATTTTTTGACCCAATTAGATTGTGCTTGAGTTAACTCTCCACGTCTTAAAAAGCTGATGCCTTCTTCTCTTAACTGCGGAAAAATTTGCTCATTTAAAATTTGATATTGGCGTTCAATCGCAGCATGTGCTGTCTCCGAAATTTGATGTAAAATTTCTTGTGGGGATAAACCATCAGCCGTTTGTATGTCTCGCTCTTGAACAAAATGTTCCAACATAGTTGCAACACGAATTTCAAAAAACTCATCTAAATTTCTAGAAAAAATTAATAAAAAATTCAATTTTTCTAAGAGTGGATTTAAAGGATCGACCGCTTGTTCTAAGACACGTAAATTAAAATCTAAAATTGACAACTCGCGATTAATATATCGCTCAACTTGACCATATACCGGGGGGGAGGCTTGTGTAACTACGGAATTCATATACTACCCATATTTCTTAAAAGCAATGCCATTTTTAGTTGGCTAAAAATAAATAGAATTACAAAACAAAAACTTAAATATCATTCTAAAATATTGAAAATAAATCCTAAATTTACTGAATAACCATCCAAAGTACCGCCATTAAAATCGCCATATGCAGCATTTGTGCGGGGGCAAAATATAGAAAATATTTCCCGCCACCAGTTAAAAATGCATTGATGCTTTTAGAAAATGCATGTGCAGCCAAACCAATCATCATAGCGTAGACCAACGTCATCTGCTGTGGTGTTCCTTGCATCACCACCGTTGCCATGGCGGCATGCACTTCAAATAAAGAAGCGAAGAATGCCCCAATAATCAAACCGCTATCACCCAACACTACATTCAAGCCATATACCGCTGCTTGAATCACTGTCAGTGTTACCACAATGATCAAGGCTTCCTTAATGCTGAACATCCGACTGTCCATATGCGTAATATCATTTTGTGGTGTAGCCTGTTGACCCATCGTCGCTTTGGATGAATGAATTAACATCAAGGCAATGATCAAAAGCACTGCAATGCCAATACTGCAAGGCAACAATAAAACCTTAAACCAAGCAAAATTAATCCCTGCGACAATAATCAGCAGCTGTAACAGGGTCGCAATACAGGAAATTAAGCCTGCACCAGCATTAGATTTGGCTTCTGCTTTGCCTGAACGGACTTCCATGCCCAAACTGGCAATAGTTGCGGTGCTAGAAACAAAACCGGATGCCAAAGATGACAACATCAAGGCTTTATTGTTTGGCAAGAGACGTTTAGCAATATGTGCCAAGGACTGTACGCCTAAAATCATGATCAGCAGTTTTAGAATCACATATGGATTGAGTACTGTGCCCCACATTGCCTGATCCGGCATCAGTGGCAAGGCAATTAAAATCAGTGCCAGTAAAAACAAACCGTCACGCAGTTCAAAATGCTGAATCCAATTGCCAGCAAAATAATGCAATGACTGCTTGCCCATTAAAATCAGACACAACACTACCGCTAACCCTGCAGCAAGCGGCACATTAAACACACATAATGCACCAATCAAATAGGTCATCAAAAATGCCAGTTCAGTGGTCGCACCAATATCCTGTTTTTGTTTAATCAGGCTATAAACACAAAAAGTCGTGACTGAAAATGCACCTAAGATACCTACTGCAAGATGTAGTAAAAAACATACTGCCCCAAGCAAGGCGCAAATGGTAAATGAACGCAGTCCGGCAAAACTGGGTTCACTTTCTTTACGATTATGCCTTTCCCGTTCTAAACCGATTAATAAACCGCAGCCTAATGCAGATACCATGACTCTCAATAATTCTTGAAAGGACAAATCTAGTAATACAGTATTCAATTTCTTAGCCTCAACACAGCTGGATAAAAAATGCGATGAACCACATTCATCAAGACTCCTCTAAAAGACGCTCATACATCACGTTAGAGAAACGATAGCTATGTGCAATTAAGCGATCCATCCAACGCTGTGCAGCTAATAATTCCACCCCTTTGGATGCGCTTAATTGATTTACTTCGGTATATTCCATGACTTTTTTACGCGTTTCGGCACGATGGCTACTGGTCCATTTTTTTAACTGATTTAAATCGGCTCTAAGATTTTCAATGACTGACCGATCTGCTAACTGTTCTATATGTGAAAAGTAACTTTCTAAAATATTGCAATAATCTAGTGCTAACTGAAAAATTGCCGGCTGTGTTCGTAGCAATATGGCATTATCTAAACGCTCTAAATCATTATGTAAGACACGTACATAGACCATTACTCGCAGTAATGATAAGAATTTTTGTTTGAGTGCAGGATGCTCAGGAATCGCTATTTTTTCTAAATACTGCTCAATATGCTGAATAATCTCATTCAGCGTATTCAACTGTTGATGTCTAGGTAATGTACCGGTCTGAAAAACCATTTGTAGAATTTTAAAAATCTCAAATATGCTGAAATATACCGCCTTTTCCGCGGCCTGTACTGCAATGGCAGGTACTTGCAAACTTGCATCATCCAGACTGTCTAAAATGGCAGGATTATTACTTGGCAACCATTGGATAATTTTCTGTTCTAAAAATTTCAGACTTGGCATAAACATACATGCCCCCAACACACTGAATGCTGTATGAAACATCGCGAGCATAATCACTTGATCAATGCTGCTGAAAAATGCACTGTGTTTAATCAACCAAAGAAAAAACGGTGCTAACAGGAAAAATGCAGCAATCGCACTCACGAGATTAAAAATCACGTTCACAGCAACTGTTCGTTTGGCATTGATCGAAGCGCCAATCACCGAAATCACGGTAATGCTGACTGCACCAATATTTTGCCCAATCACCATATATAGCGCCTGCGGCAAGTCAATCGCACCACTGACTAAGGCAGCCATAGTCGCTGTAATAGATGCACTAGAGGACTGCAGCAGCATTGCCATAATGATGCCGATCAGCACCAAAACCAATTGTGACCACAAGCTGTCATAACCAAAAAAGGATAAATCTGAGTGTACAGCAAACCCCGCCATGGCTTTTTGCAAAACATCGATGCCAAAGAAAATCAGACCAAAGCCTGCAATCACAAGGCCCAATAAGGCCATTTGGCCTTTAGCGATGAGTTTAAGCAGAGCGCCTAAAGCAATCATCGGTAATGCCAACATGGAAATGGAAAATTTCATGCCCAAAAATGCCACAATCCAACCAGTACTGGTTGTGCCGATATTGGCACCAATCACCACACTCATGGCTTGCGTGAAACTGAGTACCCCTGCTCCGACAAAACCAATGGCGGCGACAATTGTTGCTGTAGATGAATGCACCAGCAATGTCATACCCAAACCTGACAGCATGGCTTTAAACGGCGTTGCCGTAAACCTTGTCAGTAACTCCTTCAAGGTCTGACCTGCAATTTCTTTAAGGCTATCAGTCAGTAACGTCATACCAATTAAAAATAGACCGACACCGCCACATAGTTCAGAGAGAATTTGAAGCACTACATTCCCCTATAAATTTCAAAAAAATTATGCTATTCAATGACATTTATTTAAATCTTGCGCCATTGAATTATTATCAAAGAATAAAAAAAAAGCAGGCAGACTATTCGGGGAGTCATCTGCCTGCAAAAGGGAAACCCTTTACGCCATGGTATGAATCGTGTCTTTAAAGCGCTTCCAAGACACATAAAAAAACACTGACGCAATACCTAACAACCATACAAATGATGGCCACACCACATCGAATCCTGCATTACGGTATAAAATGGCCTGAGCCAAAGAGACGAAGTGTGTAGTTGGGGCAATCATCATGACATGCTGCACTATTTCCGGCATGCTTTCACGTGGAGTTGACCCACCTGACAACAATTGCATTGGAATTAGTACCAACATCATTAGCAAGCCAAACTGCGGCATAGATTTCGACACGGTGGCCATATAAATTCCCATCGAAGTGGTGGCAAACAAGGTCAGAAAAGCACCAAAGAAAAACAGCGCTAAACTGCCCTCAATCGGCACATGCAATGCCCCTTGAACCACGACTTTTAAACCGACAAATGCCGCAATCAAGACCACTAAACTCATCGACCAGACTTTGGACATCATGATTTCAAACACCGTCACGGGCATCACCATCAGATGTTCAATGGTGCCATGTTCACGCTCACGAATCAGTGCTGCCCCCGTGAGGATAATCGAAAGCATCGCCACGTTATTAATGATTTGCATCACACTGTTAAACCATATATTTTCCAGTGTCGGGTTAAAACGGGAACGTATTGCCAAATCTATCGGTAGCTGGCTAATTTCACGATTGCGAAGTACATATTCATTTACTTCAGATTGAATGATCTGCTGAATATAACCTGCGCCAGACATGGCTTGGGTCATTCGGGTTGCATCCACATTAACCTGAATTTCTGCTGCATCACCCGACAGTACATCCGACTGGAAATTACTCGGAATATTGACCGCAAAGGTAAATTCACCTGCGTCCATGCCTGCATCCATCGTGCCAAGCGTGGTGGTTTTACTGATAAAATTAGGCGGATAAAAGGCTGAAGAAATCCGTTCCGACAAGGTAGAGTGATCCTCATCCACAATCGCAATCGGTGCCATATTCAAGGTATCTTTGACCGCTGTTGATGCGGTATATACTGAGATGGTAAAGGTGTAAATAATCAGCACCAACATGGCAGGATCACGCCACAGGCTCCAAAGTTCTTTACATCCGAGCTGATAGATATTCTGTACTTTTTTGAACATCTTATTGCTCCTGTTTTTTCAGCAAGGCAATGGCTGCAAACATGATGACTGGAATCAACAGTGCCATAATCCATATAGCGTGTGTTAGGTCTGAAAAACCTAAACCTTTATTGAAAATTCCACGGCTAATATTGACCATGTGTGTTGCAGGATAAATTTCACCAAACCAACGCCCAAAACCATCTAAGGAGGTAACAGGGTTAATAATCCCTGCAAATTGCATGACAGGTACCAACGTCCCAATCATCACCAAAAACATTGACGCAATCTGACTTTTGGTCACTGTGGATGCCAATAAACCCATCCCTGTGGCAAAAATCACAAACAGAAATGCAGCAACTGTGAGGGTAAAAAAACTGCCTTTGACAGGTACATCAAATAAAGTCACGATGATCAAACACATCATAAAGTAGTTCAACATCGCCAACACGATATACGGAATCTGTTTGCCGATTAAAAATTCGCTGCGTGTCACAGGCGTGACGTATAAATTGACAATTGAACCGAGTTCTTTCTCTCGTACCACCGATAAAGCCGTCAACATGGCAGGAATCAGTAACAACAATAAAGGCATCACTGCGGGGGTCATCGCAGGTAAACTTTTAATATCAGGGTTATAGCGATAGCGCGTTTCGACATTCACTGTACTTGATGTTGCATCACCGCTTTGTTCCAACGTCTTTTGCATGAGCCAGTAAGTGTGAATCCCCTGTACATAACCTTGTACGGTTTCTGCACGTTGTGGCATTGCACCATCAATCCACACCCCGACTTGCACCTGTTCGCCACGCGCCACATCTCGAGCAAAATTAGGCGGAATTTCTATCGCTAAGGAAATTTCACCGCTACGCATTCGCCGATCGATATCGTCATAACTTTGCAACGGTGGTTTTTCAATAAAATAGCGTGACCCCGCAATACTCATGCTGTAATTCTGACTCAAACTGCTTTGATCATGATCCAGTACCGCAAATTTTAAATCTTCTACATCCATGGTGATGCCATAACCCATCACCAACAGCAAAATCAGTGACCCCATTAATGCCATGGTCGCTCGAATGGGATCTCGTGCCAGTTCCAAAGTTTCACGCCATGCAAAACTGAATAAACGCAGCAAACTAAATTTTTTCGGTGTTGTGTCAATTTCTTTATTGTCGGAAACTTCGCTAATATTTGCTTCAGCATCTGTTGGCTGATCTTTCGTGCCTGCACCTGCATCAATCAAGTAACCAATAAAGGCTTCTTCAAGCGTTTCAGCCTGACGATTTTCAATTAATTGTGCAGGAGATGCACTATCGAGTACCCGCCCAGCGTGCATCATCGACATACGGTCGCAACGCAAAGCTTCATTCATAAAATGCGTAGAAATGAAGATGGTCACGCCATCATTGCGTGATAAATTGATTAAATATCGCCAAAAATTATCACGAGCAATCGGATCAACCCCCGAAGTTGGTTCATCCAAAATTAAAATTTCAGGATTATGCACCAATGCCACTGCAAGCGATAAACGCTGACGCACGCCCAAAGGCAAATCATCGGGCAGTTTTTCTTTGACTTCTTCCAGGTCAAAACGCTCCAGCATGAGCTGTACACGTGGCTCAATCTGTTCTTTTGGTACATGAAATAATTTGGCATGTAAGACCAAATTCTGCACAATGGTCAGCTCGCTGTATAGGGAAAATGCCTGCGACATATAGCCGACACGGCGACGAGTTTCAATATTGTTGCCCTCTACAGGCTCACCAAACAGCCACGCCTGACCTTCTGAGGCTTCTAAAAGTCCCGTCAGCACTTTCATGGTGGTGGATTTACCACAACCATTCGAGCCTAAGAAACCAAATATTTCACCACGCTTAATTTTAAAATTAACATGATCTACCGCAGTAAAATCACCAAATTTCACTGTTAAATCTTGCGCTTCAAGAGCATAGCTTTCTGAACCGTAGTCAGGTAAAGGCGGAATCACCACAGGCTCATAGCCGAGCTTTTTTTCTTCTGGCAATAGTTGAATAAAAGCATCTTCTAAACTGTTACATTGCGTTTCAGTCAATAATTCTTGTGGTGTGCCAGTTTTTAAAATCTGCCCATCATCCATCATCGCCAGCCAGTCAAAGCCTTGTGCTTCATCCATATAAGCAGTAGCAACAATAACACTCATCTGTGGACGAACTTTGCGAATGCGGTTAATCAGTTCCCAAAATTGCGCCCGTGCCAAAGGGTCAACCCCTGTGGTCGGCTCATCTAAAATCAGAAAATCGGGATCATGAATCAAAGAACAGCACAGACTTAATTTCTGCTTCATCCCACCCGATAATTTACCCGCAGGACGGTCGAGAAAATTGTACAAGCCTGTGCTTTTGGTCAGATCATCAATCCGTTTGCGTCGCTCGGCAGCATCATGCCCAAACAGACGTGCCACAAACTGTAAATTCTCTTCAACCGATAAAGTTTTATATAGGTTTTTCCCTAAACCCTGCGGCATATAGGCAATATGTGGGCAAACACGGGTACGGTGTTGTTTATCGGCAATATCACCGCCCAACACCTTTAAGCGACCTTGCTGTACAATTTTCGCCCCTGACAGCAAAGCCAATAGACTGGATTTCCCCACCCCATCTGGACCGATTAAACCGATCATGCAGCCTGCTGGTAAGGATAGCGACACTTGATTCAGTGCAACCGTTTTTCCATATTTCAGACTAACATTTTCAATTTCTGCAACAACCGATCCTTTTTCAGATTGTTGTGTCATCATTTAACTGTGTTCTCTAAAAATGTCGGCCAAGCTGCCTGATCATCAATTTTGATATATGCCACACCTGGCAAACCTGTTTTGACTTGTTCGATATATTTGTTCAATAAAGTTGGATCAATTTTCGCTTTAACACGGAACATCAGTTTTTGACGTTCGCTTTCCGTTTCCACCGATTTTGGTGTGAACTGTGCAGTATCGGCAACAAAAGACACTGTAGCTGGAATCACCACATTTTTCGCAGCATCCAATACAATACGTACTTCTGTTCCAATAGCAATTTTACCTGCAACGGTTTCAGGCAAAAAGAACGTCATATACACATCAGATAAATCAATCAGATTGAGCACACGCCCGCCCGCTGCCACCAACTCACCCGGCTGCGCGACACGGAACTGAACACGTGCTTTTAATGGTGCACGTAACTGTGCATCATCCATATCAAATTTAATCCGTTCCACCGAGGCTTTGATGGCATCGACTTGAGAATGTGCGGCTGACACTTGGCTTTTAGACGCAACAATTGCCCCTTGGGCACTTTGTACCTGTGCTTTGGCTGCGCTTAATACCGCAATGGCTTGCTGTGCTGCGGCACGTTCATCATCCAGTTGTTGCTTGGACGATGCGCCTTCTTTGGCTAAAACTTCGGTACGCGCTAAACGATTTTTAGCCGCCATCAGTTCTGTTTCACGCTGTTGTACCATGGCTTCAGCGGCGGCTTTTTCGCTGATCCGCATCGCCACTTGTGCTTCCGCTGTCGCAATCGCATCCTGGGCTTGACGCTGTTGTGCTTCCAATTCACGTAACTGGGCTTCTAAAGTCGAAATTTTAACCCGCGCCAAGATTTGACCAGGCTCGACAAAGTCACCTTCTTTAACCAAAATTTCTTCTAACTGGCCAGATAGCTTACTAGATACGTTAATTTCAGTGGCTTCAATACGTCCATTGCCACTGACTAAGGCATCAGTGTCTGGCTTATTCATATTTTTCCAGATCAGATAAGCGACCAACCCTAAAACAACGATGAACCCAGCAATGGTTATTTTCTTAAAATTCATGTTTAATTACCCAATATTTTAAATTTTTTTTGCAAATGCGGTGTCACCACCCAAGGCAAAATAAAGACTGACATAGGACTGCATTAAGCTACTTTGCGTTTCAATCAATTGCTGTTCTGCACTAAGTAAATTGCGCTGTGCATCCAAAACGTCTAAATATCCCACAGCACCGTTGTCATAACGCAGTTGTGCCAGCCGTGCAGTTTCCTGGAAAGCACTGAGTCCTTGTTTCTGAATCCGTAATTGTTGATCTAAATATTTCTGTTGAACCAGTGCATCAGAGACTTCACGGAATGCGTTCTGTACCGTCTTTTCATACTCTGCCACTGCAATCTCTTTACGCACTTCTGCTAAGGTCAAATTATTTTTTAGACGACCCGCAGTAAAAATAGGCACACTGATACTAGGAGCAAACGACCAAACACTGCTGCCAGATTTAAATAAATCGTCTAAATCTGCACTGGCTGTTCCAAAACTGCCCGTCAGTGCGATACGTGGAAAAAATGCTGCGCGTGCCGCATAGATATTGGCATGCTTAGATTTAAGCATTGCTTCCGCAGCATGAATATCAGGACGGTTCAACAATAAGTCTGAAGGCAAACCCGTTTGTAGCATACTTGTTTTAAAAGTCACTTGATCTAAATCTGTTTTAGGCAAAGAAATCGGCTGTCCCACCAATTGCACTAAATAGTTTGCAGTCAGTGCACGGGATTTCTGTAATTCAGCCACTAAAGCTTGACCATTACTGAGCATTGTTTTTGCTTGCATGTATTCCACTTTAGAGCCTGCACCCACCTCAAAACGGCGCTTAAAAATTCGTACTGATTTTTCATAATTCTGTACAGAGCGCTGAGCAAAATGGATGCGTTTATCCAGTTCAGATAACGTTAAATAACTTTGAACAGTTTGCTGCATAATACTATTGCGTGCTGCACGCACATTGCTTTCAACTGCAAGAAATTGCTGCAAAGCCGCTTCATTCAAGCTGCGGATACGACCCCACAAATCCAGCTCCCATTGGTTCATGCCAAGACCCACAGAATACTGACTGGATGTCACTTCTCTACCGACATAAGATAAGTCGGCAGGCACATGACTGCGTTCCATGCTCGCAGTACCACCTATATTCGGAAAAAGTTCAGCACGTTGAATGTTATAAGCCGCTTGTGCTTCATGCATACGTAATGAAGCAATCTTTAAATCCTGATTCGCCACTAGTGCCAGATCGACAATATTAATAAGTTGTTGATCTTTGACATAATCAATCCAAGAAAGTGCTTGGTAAGAGTGCTGAGTTTGAATCGGATAATTATGAGATAAAGAAATTTTAGGCTTCTGATAAGGATCTATTTGTTGACAACCAGTAATACTGAATATAATTAAAAAACTACTATATTTTAATTGGGTAAATTGCATAATATTATTCACCCCAAAAATTAACAGAATGATAAAAATGAGAATTTGAAAACATATTTTTTAAATGAATATAAACTAACTGCTTCAATCTAATTTCAATATTAAAATTAGGATCTACCATCCAGTTATGAACTAAACCCATCAATGATGTTTTAATAAAATCATGTACCATTTCAATATCTACATTTCTTGATAATTCCTCTAGAGCTAATGCTTCTTTAAGCCATTTAATAGTTTTTTCCTCACGCATATTATGAGATCTTACCAGACATTCATTTAAAATTTTATTTTGCTCTAAACCATAAAATCTCAACCAAAAATATGCTCTATATTTTTCACGATACAAATAAAAATCATCTGAAATACTTAAAATTAATGAATTAATAGCATCTAAACCATATTTATTATTAGTTGCAATTTTAGATTTCTCATTTAACCAGTTTTCCAAATAATTTAAAACTCGAACAAGTAATTGATCCTTAGAACCATAGCGCCGAGAAACTAAACCGCGACTGTATCCAGCATTCACACCTACTGCCTCTAATGTAACTGCATTAACGCCACCTTCCGATAGAAGCTTAATAGTCTGATTCACCATCTTTAAATCAGATTCAATTGCTCTAACCTGTGTCTTTTTCTTAAAAAAAGCATTATTCAAGTTTTCTTTATGTTCTAAAACAGTTGAAATCTCAAGACTCACAACAGCCCCCCCTCCAAAGACATATAAAAATATTGCTGTCAACAACTTTTTCTGAAAAGAATATAAACTTAAAATAATAAAAGGTCAAAATTTATATTTTAATATTATAAATATAAATAAATAACAATAACTTACATTAAAAATACTAATAAAAATAATAATAAAAAAAATACCGATCTTTTTAGTCGGCTTTGTTTTAATGGCACAAAAAAAAGTTGTTGCAAAACAACTTTAATAATAAAACAATAACATTGACTGTAACTGAATTTATAATTATTTTATTAAAAATTTTTTAAACGAGACTTAAAATGAATTATCAAGACCTCTCCATTAAATTAATTCAAGAACAATATAAACTCAAGAATTCTAAATCAAAAAGTATATTAGTAATAATTGGCGGAATTGAACTAACGCGAAAAAATCAATCAATCAAAAAGCTAAGTGAATTAATGGATCCTAGATATTTAAAAATTAAGGCTGAAACCCCAAATAGAGTCAAAGAAAATAAATTAATTTGGCAACCATACATAAATGACATTCCAAAAAATGGACAAATCATGTTTTTTTATGGGAATTGGTATACTGATTTACTAGCGTCAACTATATTAAATGATGAAAAAATACAAAATAATGTATTCAACGAACACTTAAAGCGTATATATGAATTTGAAAGTTACTTAAAAAATAATAATGTAGATATTATTAAAGTTTGGTTTGATGTTTCATGGAGCAAAGTAAAAATTCGCACAAAAAATATTGATATTATTAATAAAATCCAAAGAGTTCCACGTTTTACATGGGATGATTTTCCACAAAAAAAATGGAAAACTAAAACCTTATACAATCAAATTCAAACTTTAAGAAATAGATTCACCCACGATTGGGTAATCATTAATAGTGAAAACAATATAGAAAGAAATACACAGTTTTCTCAATTAATACTTAAACATCTAAAACTACCACCTGTACAAATTAAGAATAAATTTAAATATCAGGCGGCACCTATTCCTTCAATTTTAACTCAAATAAAAAAAAGTGAAATTAGCCACATAGAGTATAAAAAAACCATTAAACAACTAGAAAGGAAAGTCGCAGATGTTCTACGTTATTCATCACATAACGTTGTATTAGTTTTTGAAGGTATGGATGCCGCAGGTAAAGGCAGTTCAATTAAGCGCATCATTAAATTTCTAGGGCTACACGAATATAATATTCATAGTATTTCAGCACCAGAAAATTTTGAACGATTACGTCCTTATTTGTGGCGTTTTTGGAATAAGCATTCAACTAATGGGGCACTTAATATTTTTGATCGCAGCTGGTATGGACGTGTACTTGTAGAACGTGTAGAAGATTTAATTAACCCAATAGAATGGCAAAATGCTTATGAAGAAATAAATCAGTACGAAAAACAACTGTCTGATACAAATACAATTGTTATAAAATTTTGGCTAGCAATTTCAAAAGATGAACAATTACGTCGTTTTTACAAGCGAAAAAATACACCTCAAAAAAGCTTCAAATTAACAGAAGATGATTGGCGTAATAGAGAAAAGTGGGATGCCTACTTACAAGCAGCATCAGATATGTTCAAATATACGAGCACAGATATTTCTCCTTGGCACATCATTGCCAATGATAGTAAATATGCTGCACGAATTGAAATTTTGCAAACTATCCTTCATAGCGTACAAAATAAAAATTTAGGTCACTTAGAAAACTTATAAGATTAGATCTCTTGCGAAAGTCATTATTGCAAGTTTATCCGGTTTACCAATGCAGCGATTAAATTAATGCGTAAACCGAATCTTTTCCGTCTATTTCGATAGCGTTCACTTAATATTCTAAATCTTTTCAATTGACTATTGATATGTTCGATCACAACTCGTATTTTTCCAATCATTCTATTGTACTTTTTCTCAGCCTTAAATAAGGGGGAATTCTTCTTTTTCTTTATGGGCATCAATAATTTAAAACCATCCTGCTCTAATCCGTAGTACCCTAAATCGGTCATAACATATTCACAATGTTTGAATTTCTTAACCGTTTTTCTTGCCAATTTAATATCATGCTGACTGCCATTCGATATATCTAGCCCTATGATTTGTTTGCTGTTCGGATGATAGATCACTTGTGCTTTTAGCGTATGTTTCTTCTTTTTACCACTGTAGAACTTACTCTGATTTTTTTTTCGGACGTTCTATTGAACATTCTGTCGCATCAATAATGACCCAGTTAAAGTGTTCGTCTGCTGTGGTAATGCTTCGTTTTGGCAGAGTAAAACGTCTTGATTTCATCAATGCATCTTCAACCTTTTTAATGGTTCGATTCACATTACTTTCAGCGATATGGTAATTTGCCGCTAATTCCAGTTGAGTGCTGTAGTTCCGTAAGTAATTGAGAGTTAATAACAACTGATCCTCTATATCTAAAGTATGAGGACGACCTGATTTCTTTTTGAGTGATTCTGCTTTTTCTAAAACCTCGACCATTTCAGTAAAAACTTGTCGAGGTACGCCAACCAAGCGTTTGAATTCAGAATCTGAAAAACGATTTAATTTCTGATATCTCATGAAATTTATATTGAGGTGGTTTTTACTTTCGCAAGAGGTTTATTATATGTAGTTCAACTAATGGTGTGATAGGTTTTAGTTATAAACTTATTCATTCAGGAATTATATTGCTGAATGAATAAGTCTAATTGATTTATTTATGCAACCCAACTATTCATTTGATTCATTTGATTCATTTGATTCATTTGATTCATTTGATTCATTTGATTCATTTGATTCATTTGATTCATTTGATTCATTTGATTCATTTGATTCATTTGATTCATTATTTTTAACTTGTTTTTGTTTAGAATTTTCAACTTTAGAAGCTTTTAAATTCTTTTCAAGAAATAACAAGCCGCCATCTGCATAACTAAAACTTGCGATACTAAAGAATGCACTAATTAACAGTAATTTAGTACAAAATTTATTTTTGAATAGCATGTTTATTTACTCTCATTTAATACTTGTTAGATATTCTAACTTTAAAGAATTAACACCCAGAGGACTCATAAATTACATTCTTGTAATTTTAAAATGTCTCAGGATGGTGTTTAAAGTGCGTGTGATAAATAGAAGTGTAATACAGGAAAATGGTAAGGTTTATCAGCCTAGTCATCTGTCCATTATGTAGAAAGAGCAGCACTTTAATGTTTATGCTGTTCCAATGTATTACATTCCTTACTTTCTATTTGTAACGTAATTTCAGTAATACTATGATTATGTTTTAGAACGTCTAAGGCCTTTTGATAGAGCTGATCTGGATCGCTATTAGGAGCAACCAAATGAGCAGTTAAATGAATGTTTTTTGAAGATATAGCCCAGACTTTCAACTGATGAATCCCTTCAACACCCTCTAGCATCAATAAATCATTTCTTAACGACTCAATATCAATCTCATCAGGAACTCCTTCAAGCAGAATATTAATACTTTGTTTTAATAAAATCCAAGTTCGAGGTAAGACCCAGAAGCCAATTAACACAGCGATTAAGGTATCTACCCACATCCACTGGGTAAAATAAATAACTATTCCTCCGATAATCACGCCTATCGATCCTAGAGCATCACTAAGAACTTCTAAATATGCACCTTTTATATTTAGACTTCCTTCAGCACTAGCAGAAAGGATTTTCATTGAAATCAAATTTACGACCAAACCAATGACCGCGACAATCATCATTTCAACACTTTGAATTTCAGCAGGGTTCGTAAAACGTTGATAAGCTTCATATACAATATATATTGCTACCACAAAAAGCATCACCGCATTAAACAGAGCCGCTAAAATTTCAAATCGCTGATAGCCAAAAGTTCTTTTATCATCTGCGGCTTTTTTACCAATTTTGATAGCGGCAAGAGCAATAGCTAAAGCGGCTACATCAGTAAACATATGAGCTGCATCAGATAACAAAGCCAAACTTTGGGTAATAAAAGCAGCGACAACTTCTACTATTAAAAAAGTAGTCGTTAAACCTAAGGCAACCATTAACTTCTTACTATTTTCTTCAGTAACAACCGCATGGCTATGATCATGATGTTCTGACATAAAATATTTTCCTTATTCTATTTATGATGAGCAGAGATATTGGATAACAGCCAATATCTCTGCTGTAAATCGACTAATCTATTGGATTAAGAAACTTTCTTTTCATTCATCCAGCGGTACAGTACGGGCAATAAAACCAATGTAAGCAGGGTAGAGGAGATAATTCCTCCAATAACCACTGTTGCTAAAGGTCTCTGTACTTCTGCCCCAGTTCCGGTTGCCAAAGCCATCGGGACAAACCCAAGGGACGCCACACAAGCGGTCATCAGCACAGGTCTAAGACGCAAAATTGCACCCTGCCACGTTGCATAATAAAGGTCATATTGTTGTCGCAACTCTTTGATAAAGGTGAGCATGACTAAGCCATTCAGTACAGCCACCCCCGATAGTGCAATGAAGCCAACCCCTGCTGACATGGATAATGGAATGTCACGCAACCACAACGCGATTAAGCCTCCACATAAGGCAAACGGTACACCACTAAAGACCAGTAAGCTTTCTTTGATATTATGGAATACAGCCATCAATAAAATAAAGATCGTCAACAATGCGAGCGGAACCACCAATTGCATACGCGCTTTTGCAGACATCAGATTTTGAAATTGACCGCCATAATCTATCCAATAACCGCTTGGTAATTCCTGTTTGGATAACGTGCTCTGAAGCTCTGTTACGAATGAGCCTAAATCACGTCCTTCTACATTTGCAGTAATAACCACTCGACGTTTACCATTTTCACGGCTGACCTGATTAATACCCAGGATATTTTCAACGCGTGCCACATCTTGCAGTTGGACTAAACCACCATTCGGCAATTGAATAGGAAGTACCGCTAACTGTTCAGGACTACGCTGGGATTCATCTAGACGGATGACAAAATCAAAACGCTTGTCTCCCTGTAAAATTGTTCCAACATTCTGGCCACCGACACTTGTAGCTACCAGATCCTGAATTGCTCTTACCGACAAGCCATATTGTGCAGCTCTGGACTTATCCACCTCTACATTCAACAAGGGTAAGCCACTGGTCTGTTCTACATTAACGGCTGTCGCGCCTGAAATTGAGTTAATTTTTTGAGAAATTTTATTCGCTTCGCGATTTAGAATCTCCATGTCATCACCAAATAATTTGACACCCACATCACTTCGCACCCCTGAAATTAACTCGTTAAAGCGCAGTTCAATGGGTTGCGAGAACTCACTGTTATTTCCCGGCAATGTCGCTAAGAAAGTAATCATTCTTTGGCGAAGCTCATCAATCGTTTGTTTTGGATCAGGCCATTCATCATGAGGTTTTAACAGTACCACGCCATCTGAAATGTTGGGTGGCATAACATCTGTGGCCACTTCTGCTGTACCGGTACGAGCAAAGATCGCTTTAATTTCAGGAAATTCTTTCAACAGTAACTTTTCAGTATTTTCCTGCATTCTCAGTGACTGTTCTAACCCTGTACTTGGGGAACGCATTTGCTGAACAGCAAAATCACCTTCACCCAGTTGAGGTGCAAACTCGCTACCTGTTTGAGTGGCTAGCACGCCCGTAAGCACTAAAATACAGGCAGCCACAATAGTCACAAATAAACGAAGCTCATAGGCTTTATCTAAAAGCAGTTCATATTTGGTTTTAAGCCAATGCATCCAGCGACTTTCGGTTTCCTTGACTTCTCCAGTGACAAATAGGGCAACTGCGGCTGGCACAAAAGTGACAGATAAAATCATGGCCCCAATTAAAGCCAGTACAACAGTCATTGCCATAGGATGGAAAAGTTTGGCTTCTACACCCGTCAGGGTAAAGATAGGTAGATAAACCACCAAAATAATTAACTGTCCAAAAATCAGAGGACGACGCGCCTGTTTTGCAGCCAAGAAGACTTCTTTAAATCTTTCAGAACGGCTAAGTAAACCACCTTTCAGCTTCTGAGCTTCTGCTAGCCGACGGATACAGTTTTCTACAATAACCACTGCACCATCAATAATAATACCGAAGTCCAGTGCCCCTAAACTCATCAGATTTGCACTAATCTTCTGCTCTGCCATTCCCGTCAAGGTAAACAGCATTGACAGTGGAATAACGCAAGCCGTGATCAGCGCAGCACGGAAATTACCTAGAAAGAGAAATAAAATAACAATGACGAGGATTGCACCCTCAATCAAATTTTTCTGAACGGTTTTGATCGCCCGATCAACCAAATGCGTACGGTCATACACAGTCTCAATCACCACACCTTTAGGTAGCGATTGCTGGATCGATTGCACCTTTTCATCAATGGCTTGAGCAACGGTACGGCTATTTTCTCCCATCATCATCATGGCAATACCCAATACAGTTTCTTCACCATTATAGGTTGCAGCCCCTGTTCTTAAGTCATGACCAATTGAGACATTGGCGACATCTGCCACCCGAATCGGATAGCCGTTTTTATTGGCAATACTGATGTTCTGGATATCTTCAATCGTGTTTAAAGTGCCGGGAACACGAACCGTTAGCTGTTGTCCATTTTTCTCAATATAGCCAGCACCACGGTTTTCATTATTCTCTGTTAAGGCAGTTTGTAAATCAGACAAAGGAATTTGCAATTGTTGCAATCGGTTCAGATCAGGGGCAACCACATAGGTTTTATTAAAGCCACCGATACTGTTGATCTCAGCAACGCCTTTTACGCGCTGTAATTGCGGTCTTACAATCCAATCCTGAATTTCACGTAAATCCATCGCCGAATAAGGGGTTCCATCCGGCTTTTTAGCATTTGGTTCGGCTTTAATCACCCATTGATAGATTTCACCTAAACCTGTCGAAATAGGCGACATGTTAGGTTGCACATCTTCAGGCATTTCTCCCATTGCTTCTTGCAAGCGCTGGTTGATAAGCTGTCTGGCCCAGTAAATATCCGTGCCATCTTCAAAAATGATGGTCACTTGCGATAAGCCGTAGCGTGAAATCGAACGGGTTTGTTCCATTTTCGGCATGCCTGACATGGCATTCTCAATGGGATAGGTAATCCGCTGTTCCATTTCTAAAGCCGTAAAACCATTGGCTGAAGTGTTAATCTGCACCTGAGTATTGGTAATATCTGGTACAGCATCAATCGGTAACTTTTGATAACTATAAATACCAATAGCAATCCAAGCCGCAATAAACAGCATGACCCAGATTGCGTTATGGATAGAAAACTGGATCAGTCGATCAAACAGTCCTTCAGGTTTTACCGATTCGTGGTCTGGAATTTGAGGAGTTTCAGTGCTCATGTGAAGCCTCTCCTTTTTCCAGCTCGGATTTCAGTAAAAAACTGCCTTGAGCGGCATATTTTTGTCCCTGACTAAGCCCACTCACCACTTCAATCCATTGGCTCTCCCCAGATGATTGCCCTAATTTCACAGGTTGCGGACTGAATTCAACTTTTTGTCCATGCTGAGTGGCGACAAAAACCACATCTTTTCCATCGACATTCTGAACTGCGGACTTAAGTACCCGTAATGCGGTACTTTCACTCCGTTGTTGCAACTGTACGTTCACCATCAAGTTTGGACGTAATTCGGTTGCATTCGATTCAACTTTTGCTCGCACCTGAAGACGACCTGTTTGAATATCCGCTTCAGTATTTAAAGTCTGAATAACAGCTTGATAAACCTTTTCTGTTTGCAAGGATTTAAATTCGATCTTTTGATTCGGGGCTAAGCCCATAATTTCAGAATTTGGAACAATAAACTCAAGCCAGAGTTGATCTAACCGGTCTATCGTAAAGAGTTGATCGGCTAACTGAACATTTTCCCCGAGAACCAAATCCTTTTTACTGATCACGCCAGAAATGGGAGCTTTCAAAATATAGCGTCCGTTACTGGCATTCACTGCACCAAATGCACTTAAACGTGATTGGGCCGCTTGAACCTGAATTTGTGCCCGTTTATAGCTGTTATAAGCACGTTGATAGTCCTGTTTTGCTGAAATGCCCTGTGACCAAAGCTGACGCTCACGATCATAGTCTTGTTTCGCCAGTTCAAGGTTGGTTTGTTCAATTTTAAGATTGGCCTGCTGATCAACTAGATCAGGAACAAGCAACGCAGCCAAAGGCTGTCCTTTCTGAACTTTTTGACCGAGTTCTACATAGACATTTTCTACATGACCACTAAAACTCGGTGAGACGTGCGCTTGCTGGTCAGTATTCACATTCAGTTTGGCAGGATAAGAACTTAATTTAACCACCGGGCCTTGATCGACCGCTGATAATTGTATGCCCTGTTCCACCAGTTGCTTGGCAGTCAGGCTCACACCTTCTGCATGCTCTTCGGTTTCACCGCCATGTTCTTCTCCGCTTTCTTCCTCTGCATGTTCATCTGATGTTTCCGATTTATTCTTACCAGTTAAGATCAAAAAAATACTGAGGAGTACGGTAGCGCCGATAACCAAACTAATCAGTAGAGGTTGAGAGATTTTTCCGCTCTGTTTTTTTAAGCTGTTTTTAAGATCGAACATGTTAATTTCCCCCACCAATGACAGGCATGGCCTGTATGTCTTGCCATAAGTTTTGATTGATTTGTGCAATAGCATCTTTCGACATGACTTCACTTGGGCTAATGCCTAAGCTCAAACTTTCTGCTTCAATGGCCTTTTGCCAGCCATCCCGTAACAACTGGACTTTACGCAGACGGATGTCTTGTAATTGAAGCGTGGCTTGCTGAACATCGGTTAAAGCAAACTTGCCTGCCAAGAAACCTTGTAGCGTCTTACTTTGAACTTGAGTCGCCAAAGGAATTTGAGTCTCGTCAACGACTTTGAATTGCAGCTCTAAACCCTGCAACTCGGTTAAAATTGTGCCTATTTGCAGCGCATTTTGCTTCAGATAAAACTCTTTCTGACGCTCTAATAAGTTCATTTTTTCTTGCGCGATTTTTATGCCATTTTGCTGACGATCGAAAATATTAAGCGGTACACTGACTCCGACTACTAATTGATTTTGTGTGGAGTTTTCCAAGGATTGGGTGCGGTTGACACCTAGGTTTAAAGTGGGGTTAGGACGTGCCTTTGCCCTTAGTTGATCAACCGTTGCTTGAGACTCTAATACCAGTAAAGCTCGATATTTCTCAACGTAGTTTTCCGCTAAATATTCTTGAACCTGTTCATGAGTCGATTTTGGCCAGAGCTTTTGTGAAGAGAGGTTTACCTGCAATGACTTATCAGACGTACCCCATAAATTTGATAATTGTTGGGTGGCCACTTGTACCTGTAAGTCTGCCTGTCTAAAAAGACGGATATTTTCAGCATGGCTTAAACGTGCGCGATTTACATCTACTTGGGCAATACTGCCTGCATTAAAGCGCTTTTCGATTGCTTGAAGGTTTTCTTGGCTCACCCGAAGTTGTTCATTGACAATGTTTTTTTCAAGTTCAGCAATGGCCAGTTGTGACCATACATATTTCACTGCAAGCTCAATTTGTGCTTGATAAATCTTCTGTTTCAGCGCTGTTTTATCTGTAGAGAGACTGGCTAATTTTTGGTTTGCTCTTCGCTCACCAAAAATATCCAAGGGTTGTGATATGCCAATGGTAAGCTCTTTTTCATTATTTGAACCAAATCCCGTTTGTTCAACTGACAGTTCAGGATTTTTAAACAGCTTACTTTGCTGAAGATTCGTGGCATTAATGCTGTTTTGCGTTTCCCAGAAATTTTGGGACGCTTGATATTGGTTAACCTGCTCAATAGCTTGCTGCAGCGTTAAATCTTGAGTACTGGCGACTACGGAAGTACTGAAGCTGATCATTGCAGATAGCAAGATACCGCTACCTAAGGCTGACCAGGATAAATTCAGGATGGAGGTATCCTGATGTAATTTGTTTTTTGACATGAAAATGCCCCACGCATAATGAAATTAGGAGTGGTGGGCTTTTATAAGACTACCCCACCAATAGTAGGGGCAAATCGGGAGGCGGGGTTAATTGATCCAGATAAGGGGGTTTATAAAAAGTTATTCCCAAATAAGTTGGGGTAATGCCGGTCTCAAAATTAGCTTTAAGCTTCAGATCATCGGGTGGGTCAATCTGAATCACGATTGTATTTGAGAAATGACTGCACTTTTCGTTAAAACAAACCTTCTGACAATAGTCATAGATTTCTTTATAGTTTTCTAGGGAATAAAGTGCTTGACGAGGACTATCACTCTTTTCGTCTAAATCGATTGGATTAGAGAGTATTGAATTGGGTATGTTTGGCATTTCATGCAGACACGCAGCCTCTGCCACACTCCAAATATTCTGGAATGTGAATAAGAGTACCAATATCTGGATTAGAAATGTTTTTCTCTTCATACACAAATCTGTATTTAAAACACCAATAAGAAGCTGTCCAGATCTATCAAAGATCTGATCACAGAATTTGAGTAACCTTAAACTTTTTGCAGCCTTAAGTAAAGATATACAGAATTTTTGAAAAAAGCATAGGTCTAGATAATCAAGCTAGATTTTTTAGAACTCCACATTGGTCAATTGTACATAAGCCATCACAAGTACCTCTTAAATCAGATAATTGTTCAATAAGCTTTTGTTGCTTGATTATATTTTCCCTGATAGCACTGACATGTAAGTCAATTAATTCATTCACATCTGAACAATTTTTCTTGGGATTATCTTTATAGGTGAGTAATTGACGAATTTCATTCAAACTCATATTTAAAGTTCGGCAATTCAAAATAAACTTAATTCGCTCAACATAGCCTACATCGTAAAGGCGGTAATTTCCTTCCGTTCTTTCCGGTTCCGGAATTAAACCTTCCTTTTCATAAAACCTAATTGTTAATACTGAACATGAGGTTTTTTTAGAGAGTTCACCAATTTTTAAATGCATTGAGTTAGTATTTCCAAAAAATCTTGACTCTATAGTAACTATAGGGATTCTAATATTCAAAGTTTATAAATTTTTTTAATGGGTATAACTATGAGTGGCTGTGGATGTAGTAAAGAAACACCATGCGAAGATAAGAAATCTCAACAAGAAAATCATCCATCAATTGCAGAAGCAAGCAATTCAAAGAATTGTGATAATACGCCTAGCTGTTGTGGTGAAGAGAAAGAAGAAAAATCTTCATCTCCTTGCTGTAACACTTCAAACAGTTGTGAAGATACCGCTCAATCCTGTTGTGGTTCTGATCCCAAAGAAAATTTAAGCACTGAAAACGTTTTAAAAGATTCGCACTACATGAGTGAATACTTAGTTCCCAAAATGGATTGTTCTGCGGAAGAACAGATGGTTCGTATGGCACTATCTTCAATTGATGGTGTTCAAAAACTCATCTTTGATTTACCTAACCGTTCTTTAAAGGTTCTACATAATCAAAAAGATGAAAATATAACCACCAAACTTGAAGGACTGGGTTTTGGGGCAAAGCTTGTGAAGACTGAAACTTATATAAGCAATCAACAGGCCAAGCAAACAAGTACCTACACCATTCCTAAAATGGATTGCTCTGCTGAAGAGCAAATGGTCCGTATGACTCTTGCAGATCTTGAAGCAGTTAAAGGTCTTACTTTTGATCTTCCCAATCGAAAACTGAAAGTCTTCCATAATGAAGGGATTCAGCAAATTACGGCCAAACTTGAAGGACTGGGTTTTGGGGCGAAACTTGATGAAACACAGCTTTCTTCAGGTGATCTACCCAATGAACCTGATCCTGTGAGACAAGCTAAAGTACTTAAACTGTTATTAGGCATTAATGCTCTACTGTTCTTTATAGAATTCATCAGCGGTATTATTGCTGCGTCTACAGGATTGATTGCTGATTCTCTAGATATGTTTGCCGATGCAGCCGTTTATGGTATTGCGCTATATGCCGTCGGAAAAGCTGCGAAATATCAAGTGAAAGCAGCCCATTTCGCAGGTTGGATTCAGTTATTACTTGCTGTCATCGTGATTATTGATGTCATTAGACGATTCATGTTTGGAAGCGAGCCAGAATCAACGCTCATGATTGTTATTGGCCTGCTCGCACTTATAGCTAACGTGACATGCTTATATCTTATTTCTGGTCATCGAGAAGATGGCGCACATATGAAAGCCAGTTGGATTTTCTCGGCGAATGACGTTGTCGTAAATATGGGCGTTATATTTGCCGGTGTACTCGTGGCGTGGACGGGATCAGCTTACCCAGACTTAATCATTGGCATCCTGGTTTCTTTATTCGTGCTTAATGGTGCTCGAAAGATTTTGGCTTTGAAGTAAGAGTCTCGAAAATGAATCTATTTCAAGTTAAACAAAATCAGATCGTCAAAATTAGAGATCTCAAAAAAGGTAATCAATACAGTCATACCACTGATCCCGTATTGGAACGGCTCCAACTATTAGGTTTTAGAGAGGGTGAAACTCTACAAGTACTCGCTAAAGGTGTTTTTGGCGGAGATCCTGTTTTAGTTCAAATTGAAACTTCAAGATTCGCATTAAGAAAGAATGAAGCTGAAAGAATTTTTGTAGAGTTAGTATCCAATGAAGATTAAGAACATTGCATTAGTCGGTAATCCAAATTGTGGAAAAACCTCTTTATTTAATACGCTTACTGGTACGCGACAAAAAGTTGCCAACTATGCTGGAGTTACCGTAGAAAGAAAAGAAGGTTCTTTTAAATTACCTTCTGGTGATGCAGTACGAGTATTGGACTTACCCGGAACTTACAGTTTAAAACCTAGTAGTTTAGATGAAGAAGTCACCAGGGCAGTTTGTTTGGGCGAGCTAAAAGGTGAAGTTCTACCCGATATTTTTATATGCGTTGTAGATGCCACAAATTTAAGCTTACATTTGAGCTTGGTTCTCGAAGTTCGTGCTCTAAATCGCCCTATGATTCTTGTATTAAATGTGATGGATGAGGTCAAAAAGCGTGGTATTTCCATTGATAAGGATAAACTGTCTCAACTGTTAGGTATCCCTGTAGTTGAAGCTGTCGCAGTTAAAACAAAAGGAATTCAAGATTTAATTAATCAATTAGATCAAAAAAATCTTTTTATTACTCCTTATCATTCTGAATTAAGTCATTTTGAACAGGTCAAACAAATCACCAAACAAGTTATTTTAAATAATGACAGTGGTGATAAAAGAACCGCATTTCTAGATAAAATTTTTCTACATCCTGTATTGGGTTTAGTAATCTTAACTTTAACCATGTTTGTGATGTTCCAGGCGGTATTTATATGGGCAACGCCTTTTATTGAATTCATTGAAAATTTTGTCGCATGGCTCAGTGATTTTATTGGACCACTAATCCAACATCCTC
>NZ_SGSW01000047.1:0-25641 GCF_004209125.1 Acinetobacter sp. WCHAc060033
CCCCTAAATCAAAACTTTTGATGTAAGACTCCGCCAAGTAAACTTGAAAACAATGTTGTTCTTTTGAAGTACGTAACATCAGTTAGTTATTTAAAAGTAAGTAATAGAATAAATGAATTTGAAATCACAAAATATTGATAAAGGATGAAATAAATGAAACAAGTGGAATTCTATTTTGATTTTGGTAGTCCATATAGTTATGTGGGTTTTTACCGTATTCAGCAGATTGCAACGCAACATCAAGCAGAAATTATTTGGAAACCGATGCTATTGGGTGGTGTTTTTAAAGCAACAGGGAATAGCAGTCCGATGGCGGTTCCTGCCAAAGCACGTTATTCGATGATTGATTTGGGTAGATGGTCAAAACTTTGGAATATTCCTGTGCAAATGAATCCGTATTTCCCGATTAATACCTTGAACCTGATGCGTTTGATTGCAGCCGTGCAACTGTATCAGCCTGAAAATTTTCAAAAAGTGTTGCAGGGTTTATTTGATGCCATGTTTGGACAGCCTAAAAATTTAAATGATATGAGTGAATTGGTTGCATTGGCTCAATCATTAGAACTTGATATTGATCAGGTACAGGCTTGGCTTGCCGATGATCAAGTTAAAAATCAGCTTAAACAAGTGACTGAAGAAGCGATTGAACGAGGTGTTTTCGGTGCGCCAACTTGGTTTGTGGGGGATGAAATGTATTGGGGTGTTGATCATTTACATTTTGTGGAACAGGAATTAGCTGAAAATTCATCAGTTTAATGATTGGTTTAATGTGAATGAAATAGATCAAGGCTTGATTCTTGATCTATCAGAGTCTTTTTTATTTTAAGAATAATAAGTCTGCACAAGCATCAGCATGATTGCCAATGTAAATACTGACAAAATCGTTTGTAGACTGATCACCGCTGCCATTAACTGATAATCACCATTGAGCAGTTTAGTTAAGATATAAGCAGCGGAAGCTGTTGGAATCGAAAAGAAAATCATGATAGCGACAACGGCTGTGTAACTCAGCTCAAAAAATTGCAATACAATAAATGTCATGATCGGAATGATACACAATCTTGCCAAGCTAATGATGAATGCGGTTTTGAAATAGGCTTGCACGCCTTTAAATTGAATTGCCGTACCAACACACAGCAAACCTAACATTAAGCTACTGTTGGAAAAAGCCTGTAGCAGACTTTGAAAACCCGTCCAAATCGGAATCTGTAATAGGTTAAAAGCAATGCCAAGAATACAGGAATTAATCAAAGGGTTTTTGATCAATGAAATCGCAATATTTTTGATATTTAATTGATTTTTCGGTGTCAGTGAAAGAATGGACACTACATTTACAAAAGGAATGGCGATTGCCAAAATATTCACCAAAATGCTTTTAATTTCAGGATTGGATAGTGTGGTTGCAATTGAAAGCCCAATATAGGTATTAAAACGAATCAGACTTTGGATATACACTCCGAAATGTGCATCAGGGCTTTTATTCAGCTTGGCAAAAACATAGGTACTGACAATGATGATCACCATCATGGCAAAGATCACCATCAAAATGCTGTCGAGGTGTCCCATGTGCATATTGGCACTCGCCAACGAACTAAACAGCAATGAGGGAAACAGTACATAATAATTCAGCTTTTCAGCACCATTCCAAAATTTTTCATCCAAAGTATGTGATTGGAATAGATAGAATCCCAGGGTAATCAGAGCAATCGGTGAAAATAGAATATTGATCATTTGTAACATGTGCGCTGCCTGATCCTTACTGAATTGGGCTGAAACAATTCATTTGTGACAATTGATAGCTGAATTTGAATATAGGATATTCCTAATAATACTTCATGGTAAAATGAGTTTTTACTCATGAGCAATGTGTGCATGACTTTTACCCAATTAAGTATTTTTGCGCTTTTGGCAGAGCAGAAAAGTTTTACAGTCGTGGCACATCATTTGCAAATTTCGCAATCTGCGATTTCTCATGCAATTAAAAGTTTGGAACAAGATTGGGCAGTGACCTTATTCCATCGTGATCATAACGAAGTGGAACTCACTGAAGCGGGCGCTCGTCTGTTGTTGCATGTGCAGGAAATTCTTAATATTTCCAATCAATTAAAACAAGAAATTTCGGATATTCATGGTTTTCATTCAGGAACTTTGCGTATTGGCTCTTTTGGTGCATCTTCATCCAATGTACTGATTCCACTGATTTTAGAAAAATTTAGCATTGAATATCCCAATATTGAAGTGTTTATCAAAGAGGGTACAGACAAAGATATTGCACAATGGATTCAGGAGCGCAGTATTGATGTGGGTTTTGTAGTGTTGCCTGATGAGTGTTTTGATACCTTTTCTGTTATGAATGATATTTTTGTGGCTTTGATTCCAAAATCTTATGAACTTGCTAAACAAAGTGCCGTGCGTTTGCAGGAATTGGTCGAGCATCCATTTTTAATGACTTCAGCAGGCAGTCAAAGTCATGTTACTGAAATGTTTAGAAAAGCTAATCTAAGCCCTAAAATTAAGTGTCATTTTTCGCAGATTTTAACCATCATTAATATGGTGAATAACCATGCAGGGGTTTCAATTGTGGCTGATATGGCGTTGAATCAGGAATTGATGACGTTATTTCCCAATGTGCAGAAATTGCCTTTATCACCGAATATTAAAAGGTCAATCGGCTTGGCAGTAAAGAATAAAAAGCAGATCAGCCCGATTGTGAAGGCGTTTATAGAGATTGCGCAAAAGGTTTAAGTTTTATTTTAAAAATGTTATGCAGTAAGTTAAAACACTTTTTGTTTCTCAATAAAATTGGATACACGGTAACGTCATTCGCAACTGTTTGAGGCAGGACTACATCTGTAAGTTAATGTTTCCGCGATATATCAATCAAAAGATGGTAATTGACGAGTTTTGCGATGAGGAGCAACGCTCCGCAAGGTGGTTTTCTTGCGAAGCTTCGCTTCTCATTTTTCCGAAAAAAAAGTAGGGCGAGCCGCAGGCTAACCCTGAAATTAAAACTTTCGACGTAAGACTCCGCCGAGTATGCTCTAAAACAGTTTGAAAGGCGCATAGTTTTTAAAGTGTGTAACATCTGTTTTTAATTCGCGACATAAAAAATAAAGCGAACCGAAGTTCGCTTTAAATCACACAAAATTCAAATTTAAAACTTAGAAGAAGCCCATTGCTTTAGTTGAGTAGCTTACAAGTAAGTTTTTAGTTTGTTGATAATGATCAAGCATCATTTTGTGGTTTTCACGACCGATACCAGACTTCTTATAACCACCGAATGCAGCATGCGCAGGGTAGATGTGGTAACAGTTAGTCCAAACTCGACCCGCCTGAATCGCACGACCTGCGCGATAAGACGTATGTGCTGAACGTGACCAAACACCTGCACCTAAACCATAAATTGTATCATTGGCAATTTTGATTGCTTCGTCATAATCTTTGAAAGTAGCAACAGAAAGTACAGGTCCGAAAATTTCTTCTTGGAAAATTTTCATGCTGTTATTGCCTTTGAAAATGGTCGGTTCGATATAGAAACCTTCGCCCACTTCATGACGATCGCCACCACCTGTCAGCACTTGCGCACCTTCCGCACGACCTGTAGCGATACAACCCAAGATTTTGTCTTGTTGCTCTTGAGATGCTTGTGCACCAATCATGGTATCTGTATCCAAAGGATGACCCGTTTTAATACGTTTTACACGTTCAACCGCCATTTCCAAGAATTTATCAGCGATGCTTTCCTGAACCAAGGCACGTGATGGACAAGTACAAATTTCACCTTGGTTTAATGCAAACATTGCAAAACCTTCAAGCGCTTTGTCTAGGAATTCATCATCTTTGTCCATGATATCTTCAAAGAAGATGTTTGGAGATTTACCGCCAAGTTCCAACGTTACAGGAATGATGTTTTCAGTCGCATATTGCATGATTTGCTGACCAACCGCAGTTGAACCAGTAAATGCAATCTTCGCAATACGTGGATTTGTAGCAAGTGGACGACCCACTTCGATACCAAAACCATTGACTACGTTAAGTACGCCAGCAGGGAGTAAATCTTGAATCAATTCAACAAGAACTAAAATACTTGCAGGCGTTTGCTCAGCAGGTTTCAAGACAATACAGTTACCCGCAGCCAAAGCAGGAGCAAGTTTCCACGTTGCCATCAAAATTGGGAAGTTCCAAGGAATGATTTGACCCACTACACCCAAAGGCTCATGGAAATGGTAAGCGATCGTATCTTCATCAATCTCAGAAATGCCGCCTTCTTGTGCACGGATACAGCCTGCAAAATAACGGAAGTGATCAATCGCAAGCGGAATATCTGCTGCAAGCGTTTCGCGGACAGGTTTACCATTGTCCCAAGTTTCAGCGACTGCAAGAAGTTCAAGATTTTCTTCTAGGCGATCTGCAATTTTCAATAAAATATTTGAACGAGTGGTCGGAGAAGAACTGTTCCAGCTCGCTTTTGCTTTATGCGCAGCATCAAGAGCAAGTTCAATGTCTTCTGCAGAAGAACGAGGAACTTTGGTAAATGCTTTACCATCTACTGGAGAAATATTATCAAAATATTCACCTTTTAAAGGTGGAACCCATTTTCCATCAATAAAGTTTTCATATTGAGCTTTGAATTGTACTTTTGAACCAGGTTGGTTTGGATCTACATAACGCATAAGAATATCCCTTTACTTATTTTCATGCACTGAATGAAATAGGCATGATGTTTAAAATTGCATGTATGACGAAAGTCATTCTTTACATGATGAATTGAGCATAGAGAGGCAAAGGTAGGAGAAAGGTTGGATGAAAAATTAAGAGGATTTGGGCTATGCTTTAATCTTTGACAATGTTTTCTTGTTGGTCGAAAAAACGAGATGAAAAATAAATTTTAGCCTTATTCTAACGCTTTGGTAGTAGTTGTGTTGACGAGGGCTAAGGGAGTTGTGTTAGTGTGATAAAGTAATTTATAAACATAGTTACTGGAATAAAAAAATAAAGAAGAAAGGATTTGGGAAATTTAGCCAATTTACATAGGAATGTAGCGTATGTTGAGCCAGAAAGAGTTAACCCATAAGCGAAATCTAATTGAGCAATTACGCCAAAGTAGCAGTTTGTCTTTAAAACATGCAGATCAGCTCGGTCAAAGCATAGCAAGTTCATGGCAACGTTCAAAATCTGCTGCGATTCCTAAAGATCGTGATGCTGCACCGCTGATGAATGTCAAAGCAGAGCGTAAATCAGTACTTGAAAAAGCCATAGAACATTGTGGTGATGAACTTAGACATATTGCTGAGCAGTCTTCGATGGTTGCTGCTGTCGGTGATATCGGTAGTACCATTATTTGGTCGGCAGCCAGTGGTCAAATGCGTAGTGCTGCAGAACGTGTTCATTTCGTAGCTGGCGGGCAGTGGCGTGAAGATTTGGTTGGAACCAATGCACTGGCTTTGTCCTTGAAAACCCAACAATCAAGCTGTGTATTTTCCAGTGAACATTTTATGTCATCTGTGCATGATTGGGTTTGTTATGCCTCTCCCATCATTGATCCTTATTCAAAACAAGTACTGGGTGTGATTGATCTTTCAACCACATGGAATAATCACAATAGTCTAGGGCTGTTAGCCGCAGAGCGCTGTGCTTCGATTATCCAGTCAGCATTATTGGAATATCAGCAACAACATTTATTTATCCGTGCTTTTGCAGTTCCACAAGTTTTATTTAATGGGAAAATTGTCGTACTCACACCACGCCAAATTGAAATTCTGACCATTCTCGCTTTATGCCCTCAGGGCATGAATTTAGAAAATTTACATCAATCACTTTATGGTGAGCGAAAGGTGAGTGTGGGGACTCTAAAAGCTGAAATGTCGCAATTACGCGATATTTTAGGGGGAATGTTAGGCTCTCGCCCGTATCGTTTATTGGCACATGTTGAGGCTGATTTTCTGCAAGCAGAGAATGCGCTAGATTCAGGTTATACCGAATCTGCTTTAAAACTGTGTAAAGGCGTATTTTTAGCAAAAACAGAAAGTCCATTCTTATGTGCTTGGCGCGATTGTTTAGAGTCACGTTTAAGTGAAGCGATCTTTAAAGCCAATGAAACGGATGTATTGTTGAAACATCTTGCGCATTTTCCAGAAGCGATTGATGCAGTTGAGCGATTGATTGAGTTAACACCTGAAGGGCATCCTGCACATCAAGTTCTACTTAAATATAAAGATGAACAGTGATGCGCAGCAGCCGAAAGGTTGTTTCAACTAAAATGGTTTATAGAAATGGCTTAGATTTCTTTTTGTTCTAGCCATTGGAAAAGAGAAGCATAAACTTTTGCGCGCACATCTGGTGCAGATAATACTAAATCATGCAATCCATTTTGAATTGTCATGACATTGACATCACCTTGTAATTTATTTCCATATTTAACAATGTCTTTAACTTCTAAGATAACGTCAGTTGTTTGAGCATTCCGATTGAATTTTTTAGGATAACTGGTTTTATGTGAATGCATAATTAAGGTGGGAACATTCACTTGTGTGCCTGCATGGATTTCTTTCTGTGCTTCAAAAATAGCATGAACGAAACTGAGGTAGGCGAAAGGATAGGAATCCTTTTTCCAATTTAAATCAAAATTCCATTCACCATGAAATTTTTGATGCAGGCTTGGTACATACCATTTATTCAACTCACTTGGGAATTTTAGTTTTGGTAAATGTCTACCTAGTGCGGCTAGACGTGGCAAAGCAAGTTTTTTCTTCCATGCAGGCATATTAAAATCATAAAATGGACTGTTACACCACAGTGCTTTGATCAATGGATGATTTGGATAGTGTGCAGCATAGAGTGTTGTAATTAAACCACCTGTAGAGTGCCCAGATAAAAGCACACTGTTATGACCTTCTTGTCCAATGATCTCTAAAGCTTGAGTGATTTCAGCATCATATTCATTCAAGTTCAGCACATAATAATATTTTTGATGTGGTAAATATGAGCGACCGTATTTTCTCAGATCGAGTGCATAAAAGTCATAACCATGTTGGTTAAATTGTTCTGCCATTTCTGTTTGAAAGAAATAATCAATAAATCCATGGATATATAACACGGCTTTGTTTGTTGTTTGCGATGCCTTTTTACGTACCAAGGTTGCTGTGACTTTACCCTCATAGTCATCAGGGAGGTTGATGGTTAATTGTTCATAACCTGAGCCAAGTATATCAGGTTGATACTTCAATTGTGCTGTAGTCATTTGATTTCCCTGTGAATATGAAAGTTAATTTATAAAAATTAAAGGTACGAGCTGACCATTTGTAAAGACTGATCATAAAGTTGTTGTGCAAGTTGTTTGTTCTTTGCCTTTGCGGATTTAAAAGCAGGCGTTTGCAAACTCACATAATCACCATTGCGTTTTGCCCATTTCGGATCAAAAGCGATTTTCTTAATCAGTTCAGCAGGTTTTGTTGGTGGAATCAATCCAAGTTTGATAATAGCATATTGCCATTTCGGTAGTTCACGATAGATTTCTGAATCTACACCACCGGGATGTAGCGCATTACTGGTGACATTTGTCCCTTCAAGCTGTTTGGCTAAAGCATTACTGAATAAAAGATTGGCAAGTTTACTGTTGCCATAACTGATTACGCCATTATATTTTTTGATGTGATCGGCTTTAAAGTGCTCTGGTTTGATTGAACCTAAAACGTGCATCATTGATGCTAGATTAATCACGCGACCATGTTCAGCTTTTTTAACTAAAGGAAGCAGTTTCATGGTCCAGAGGAAAGGGCCGAGATAGTTCACACCAAATTGCTTTTCATAACCATCGACTGTGGCTTCTAGCTCGGGTGTCATCATGCCTGCATTATTCACTAAAACATCAATTTTTTCGTATTTGGCAATGATTTCATTGGCGGCTTGATTAACTTGCTCGAGACTATTTAAATCCAAAGCAATCACATCAACTTGTCCTTTATTTAAGGATTGTAACTGCTGTTGCGCAATCTTCGCTTTTGCAGGGTTGCGACATGCAATGATCACATGATGCCCATCTTTGACAAAAGTTTCTGCAGTTGCTAGCCCGATGCCGGTATTCGCACCTGTAATGACGATTATTTTCTCATTTGCCATTTTTAGATTCTCTGTATTGAATTATTTTAACGGTGTTTTAAGCATCATAAGCATAGTTTGTATTTTTGACAATATATGTTGTCATTTTGAGAATTGAAATAAAAAAAGGGAATATCACCGAAGTGATATTCCCCAAAGTAGAGAAGTGAAACAGTAGTAAAATTTAAACTGAATGGGAGTAACGATTACATCGCGGCTTCAAAGATACCAATCACTTGAGCATCCGTTGCTTTACGCGGGTTGGTCAACATACAAGCATCTTTTTGAGCATTTGAAGTCATTACAGCATGATCTTCAGCTTTCACGCCAAGCTCAGCTAAGCCACTTGGGATACCGATTGATGCAGAAAGTTCGCGGATTGCTTCGATAGCAGCAAATGCAGCTTCAGTCACAGTTAAACCATCAGTATTTACACCCATTAGCTGTGCAATTTTCGCATAGCGATCCGGACATGCAATAAGGTTAAATTCACATACGTGCGGTAATAAAATTGCATTACATACGCCGTGTGGTAGGTTGTAGAAACCACCTAATTGGTGCGCCATTGCATGGACATAACCCAATGAAGCGTTGTTAAATGCCATACCAGCAAGATACTGTGCATATGCCATTGCATCACGCGCTTCTAGGTTTTCACCGTTCGCAACAGCAGGGCTTAACCATTCACTGATCATCGCAATTGCTTTTTCAGCACATGCATCTGTGATTGGGTTTGCAGCAGTAGATACATAAGCTTCAACAGCGTGAGTTAATGCATCCATACCTGTTGCAGCAGTTAATGCAGCTGGTTTTGCAATCATTAACTTAGGATCGTCGATAGCAACAAGTGGTGTACAACGCCAGTCAACAATCGCCATTTTTACATGAGTATCAGTGTTAGTGATGATACAGAAACGCGTCATTTCTGATGCAGTACCCGCAGTTGTATTGATCGCAACAAGCGGTGTCATTGGTACTTTACTTTGATCAATCCCTTCATAATCACGGATATGACCGCCACCCGCTGTCACTAAGCCAATACCTTTAGCGCAGTCATGAGATGAACCACCACCTAAAGATACGATAAAGTCGCAACCATTTTCATTATAAGCATTTACACCGTTGTGTACGTTAATGTCCGTTGGGTTTGGTTCTGCGCCTGGGAAAACGTGGCTGTCTACACCTGCTTCTTTTAGATAGTCGACAATAATGTCTGCAACGCCGAATTTGAATAAGCCAGCATCAGTGACGATAAGTGCTTTTTTCGCCCCTAAATTTTGCGCTTTTACACCAACTTCTTTGGCACAACCAGGTCCAAAAAGTGATACGCAAGGGATATAAAAACCGTTTGTTTGATCTGCAATATTTTTAAAAGCCATGGTGCGATTCCTTCTACCATTGTTATTTCATCATTCCATCAGGTGTTGATCACCTTGAGATTGAGTATCTTGGTTGAAGGTTTTTTTTTAAACCTACGAAACACCTACCAAATTATATTGAAGATTTTTATCTTATATCTTTTTGAAATTTATGAATAATATTTTTAATTTAAAAATTATATTTCATAGTAATATAATTTTCTAGAATTAAACGACATAAAAAAGCACCCTTAAAAAGGATGCTTTTTTCATACATAGATTGCAGGAAAATTATTTTTCTACAATCGCTGTTACACCTTGACCACCCGCAGCACAGATCGAAATGAGTACACGACCTGAACCTTTTTGGTTAATCAATTTTGCAGCAGTAGCAAGGATACGACCACCTGTAGCAGCAAATGGGTGACCCGCAGCTAAAGAAGAACCTTTTACGTTTAATTTGCTACGATCGATTGAACCCAATGGTGCATCTAAACCTAAACGTTCTTTACAGAACTTAGGATCTTCCCAAGCTTTCAAAGTAGAAAGCACTTGTGATGCAAAAGCTTCATGAATTTCATAATAATCAAAATCTTGAAGTTTGATGCCTGCGCGATCCAACATACGTGGAACTGCATAAGCAGGCGCCATCAATAAACCTTCTTTCTTACCAAGGAAGTCTACAGCAGCTGTTTCAGTGAACGTTAAGTAAGCAAGAACTTCATGACCATTGGCTTTAGCCCATTCTTCAGATGCTAAAAGTACCACAGAAGCACCGTCAGTCAGTGGCGTAGAGTTACCCGCTGTCATGGTAGCAGTATCACCTTTACCAAAAGCAGGCTTAAGTTTTGCAAGTTTTTCTACAGAAGAATCTGGACGTAAGTTATTGTCTTTTTCTAAACCTAAGAATGGCGTGATCAGATCTTCGAAGAAACCTTCTTCATAAGCTTTCGCCATTTTTTGATGAGAAGATGCAGCAAGCTCATCTTGTGCTTCACGAGGAATACCCCATTCTAAAGCCGTGATTGCTTGGTGATCACCCATTGACAAACCAGTACGTGGCTCACCATTTTTAGGTGCATCCATCAAATCTTTAACATTGATTTTTGCTAATGCTTTTAAACGATCTTTACCTGTTTTTGCGATGTTAAGTTCAAGTAAAGCTTTACGTAAACCATCACCAAACGCGATTGGTGCATCAGAAGTTGTATCTACACCACCTGCAACACCCACTTCGATTTGACCAAGTGCAATTTTATTTGCAACAAGGAACGCTGCTTGTAAGCCAGTACCACATGCTTGTTGAATATCGTAAGCAGGGGTTTCAGGTGCAAGTTGAGTGCTGAGTACACATTCACGTGTCATGTTGAAGTCACGGCTGTGTTTCAATACTGCACCTGCAACCACTTCACCTAAACGCTGACCTTGTAAATTAAAACGTTCTACTAGACCGTTTAATGCTGCTGTGAGCATGTCAGAGTTAGAAGCTTTGAAATATGGACCATTTGAACGTGCAAAAGGAATACGGTTACCACCGATGATTGCAACACGACGTACAGTATTTTGACTCATAGTTTTATCCTGTTGACCAGAAGTTTGAGTTTTAGAAGATGAAGAAGTCACTTTTTTAACCGTTGTGCTCGCTGCTTTACTACGTGGAGCTGTTGTAGTTGTACGAGTCGGTTTTTTTGTCGTACTTGTTGCAGTCGCTGCTGTAGTGTTTGTGTTAACATTTTTACTCGTACGGGCACGAGGTTTTGATGTATTTGACACAGTCTCTGTCGCAGTATTTTCAACGTTTGAATTTTCTTGAGTTGTTTTGCTCATAAGGCTTTTCCAAGCATGTTCGCAATTTTCTTAAGTGTTACATTAACATAATCATCTATGGGCTGAATTGACTATAATGACATTTGCATATTCTTTCAGGTCAAGTCATCATTATTGCAACTCAAGTATTATTAAACTGAAACTTATGGAACATTTGTATGATAAGTATCTGAGATTGCATTGAAGTTAAAAGATCGCTTAAGTTCCATATACAATTAATTAGATGAGAGATAAGAAACATGTCTGACCAATACCAAGCATTTGCAAAATCTCCAATTGGTAAATTTGTCATTAAAAATTTGGGTTTACCATCACCGATTCAAATCGAACGTTTTGAGTCGCCTACACCGGTTGTAAAAGGCGCTGTTTTATTTGGTGCGGCACCAAATAGCCAATTTTCAGGTGAAATTGCACAGGTTCTCAGTAATATTCATGCAAATACCTATGCAGGAAATAACGCAGAACTACAACAAGCTGCTGCAAAGTCTGGTTTAAATGTGGGTGCATTTAACGAAGGTGATAAAGAGTCTAAATTCAAAGCAGTGGTTTTCGACGCTTCTGGTATTCAAAACTCAGAACAATTAGATGAACTTTATAAATTCTTTAATCCAGTTGCACGTCAAATTGCAACTTCTGGTCGTGTGATTGTGATTGGTTTAACACCTGAAACTGCACCGACGATCAAACAAGCAATTGCACAACGTGCACTAGAAGGTTTTGTAAAATCAGTTGGTAAAGAGTTTAAAAAAGGTATCGCTGCCGATTTGATTCTTGTGGATGCGGATGCAGGTCAAAATTTAGAATCAACTTTACGTTTTGCGATTTCTCCACGTTCTGCTTATGTATCAGGTCAAGTGATTCGTGTATCTAAAGGCAATGTTATCGATGTTGATTGGGCAAAACCTTTAGCTGGCAAAACAGCTTTAGTGACAGGTGCAAGTCGTGGTATTGGTGAAGCGATTGCACATGTATTGGCTCGTGATGGCGCGCATGTTATCTGTCTAGATGTTCCACCACAACAAGCTGACCTTGATCGTGTTGCGGGTGAAATCGGTGGTTCTACATTAGCGATTGATATTACAGCTGCGGATGCGGGTGAGAAAATCAAAACTGCTGCTGTGGCTCAAGGCGGTTTAGACATTATCGTTCATAATGCAGGGATTACACGTGACAAAACTTTGGCAAATATGAAGCCTGAGTTATGGGATCTTGTGATCAACATTAACTTGTCTGCTGCTGAACGTATTAATGACTATTTATTGTCAAATGACGGCTTGAATGCAAATGGTCGTATCGTTTGTGTATCATCGATCTCAGGTATCGCGGGGAACTTAGGTCAAACTAACTATGCAGCATCTAAAGCAGGTGTGATTGGTTTAGTTAAATTTACTGCACCAGTGCTGAAAGATGGTATTACGATTAATGCTGTTGCCCCTGGTTTCATCGAAACTCAAATGACTGCTGCGATTCCTTTTGCAATCCGTGAAGCAGGTCGCCGTATGAACTCTATGAGCCAAGGCGGTTTACCAGTCGATGTTGCTGAAACGATTGCATTATTTGCATCTACAGCATCTACAGGTTTAAATGGTAACGTTGTACGTGTATGCGGTCAGAGCTTGTTAGGGGCTTAATCAGTCGCTTTATTCCCTCTCCTTGAAGGAGAGGGTTAGGGAGAGGTGGAGTTTAATTACGATACATTTCGCCTTTCCAGTTTTCTCCTTAATCCATGCTAAGGAGAAGGAATCCATCAGATAGATTAGAAAAAATCAAAGGTTTAGTATGAATACTCGCCATTTTAGTCAACTTCCAAAACCTTATTTAGCTTATCCAAAAGTAATACAAGGTTTGATTTTTAAAAAACCGAAAGGTGAAAAGGTTCTACCGCAAGTTGAATATGTGGTGGATTCGTTCAAAGTCGATCAAAAACATTTAAAAGCCTATAACGAAGTGTGTGGTTTTAAAAATAATGGGTATATTCCTGCGATTTATTTAGCGGTTTTATCGCAAAGTTTGCAAATGCATATGATGACAACAGAAGCATTTCCATTTGCAATCTTAGGTCTGGTTCATATTCGTAATCAAATCAAACAAACCCGTAAAGTCGGTGTAAATGAACAGTTGACCTTGTCTTGTAAATTTGGCGAGTTAAAGCCACATGATAAAGGTGTGCAGTTTGATTTTATTACCACCGCAAAAGTGGGTAATGAAGTGGTGATGGAAGGTTTAACGACTTATCTTGCACGCCAAAAGACGGATGGTTCTGTTGCTGAAAAAGCCAAAGAAACGAAAGAACCAAACTATCAAGTACAAGCCGTTTGGAATGTTTCTGAAAATACAGGTCGTCGTTATGCAATGACTTCTGGTGATTTCAACTTGATTCATATTCATGCTGTAACGGCTAAAGCTTTCGGCTTTAAACAAGCAATTGCTCACGGAATGTGGAGTAAAGCACGTGTCTTGGCAAGTTTGAATTTAGCAGATGCTTATGAAGCCGATGTTTTCTTTAAACTACCGATGTATTTGCCATCAACCGTAGAATTTTTAACTGCTGAAACAGGAAAAACTACAGATTTCTTGATCCGTAATCAAAAATCACAAAAACCGCATGTTTCAGGTATAGTCAAAGCAATATAATTTACCATAGTATAGGAAGCCTAAGTCGAGATGATTTAGGCTTTTTTTTGGAATAAAAAAGTAAACGAAAATTGATAAGAATGGGCAGGACGATGAGTGGTTTAACGGATATTATTTTTGCAAATACCAAAAATTATCAAGGCGTTGTAGATGAACGTTTTCAAGATTTAGCAACTCAATTTAGTCGTTTACAGGATGGTCGGATTGAGCATGGTGGTGCTGCACTGACCGTTTATTTTCAAGGTCAAAAAGTTGTCGATATTTATACGGGTAAAAAAACTCAAACAGAACAATGGAATGATCAAACGCTTTCTGTCTGTTATTCCACAGGTAAAGGCATTTTGGCTACACTTGCGCATATTTTAGTGAGTGAGGGCTTGGTTGATTATGATCTTCCTGTTGTAAATTATTGGCCTGAATTTGGGCAAAATGGTAAGGAAAAAATGACTTTGCGTCATATTCTGAGTCATCAAAGTGGTTTATATGATATTCGTAATATCATTGAAAGTGCTGTTGAAATGGCGGATTGGCAACACATGCTGAATGTCATGGAACAGGCGACCCCACGTTTTGAAATCGGTGAAGATATTGCTTATCAAGCCATTACATTTGGCTGGTTGGTGGGTGGTGTATTAGAGAAAGCAACTGGGCGAACATTAACAGATTTAATGCAAACGTATTTGGTTGAACCTTTACAGTTAGATGGTGCTTATTTTGGTGTGCCTGCGCATGAATTGTCTCGTGTTGCCCGATTAATTCCAAAAAAGCAAAGTACAGCACCCGCCCAAGCGGAATCAAAAAAACCTAAAAGCAAACAAAAAAAAGCATCCTTCTCAGATAAATTGGCGGAAATGACAGGGCAAAATCCGCAAGATTTTTTAGATGCGATGGTGCCTAAAGGCATGCGTGATTTTAGCTTTTTTAGTGATCAAGGTTTGCAAGCGATTATTCCTGCTGCCAATGGCGTATTTAGTTCAAATAGTTTAGCGAAAATTTATGCCATGATGGCAAATAAGGGTGAATGGGACGGTAAGGTATTTATTCGTCCCGAAATTTTCGCTGAGTTAAGCCAGATCCAATCGATTAAACGTGACCGTGTGATGCCAATCCCGATGAAGTGGCGTCTGGGCTATCATCGTGTCATTACGATGGGGAAACGTGCGAAAAAAGGTTTTGGGCATATTGGTTATAATGGTTCAGGTGCTTGGTGCGACCCGCAACGTGAACTCAGTTTTGCTTATACGCATAACTTTGCGATTGGTTCGATTACAGGGGATTATCGTCTATGGGGACTGACTCAAGAAACTTTGCGTTGTGCAGATAGATTGGTTAAAGGTAGTAAAGGCTGGTTTTAAGCAGTTATTTAAATGCTTGGGTTGATGCCTGAAATTTAAAATCGGGCATTCCTATAATGTTTTTGATTTTTTAACATGGTAGTAAAAAATATGGCACTTTACGATTTATAGATGTTGTGTTAAAAGGATTCAAAATAACTATTGATTTCAATTGAATGATTAAAAAAGAATTTTCGATTTCAGAATTATTTGGTATCTTGTCAGTTGTAGCATTAACAATATCTGTGTTAGCTAATACATACTTTTATTATTCATTAGATGCTATATGGGTAATGTCGGTTTTGTCACCAACATTTTATGTTATGGATATTATAAAAGTCATAACAGCGCTGAGTGTTGTCATTTTTTTTAATGCATTTTTTGTTTATCAATATAAAGTATTAACAGTGAGATTTTATAAGTACGTAAAGAAGAAAAAAGTCATTGTAAAAGATCAAAATATTAAAGAAACCACTCAGTTTATAAATAAAAATCAAAAAAAATATGAGCTTGGAAAAATTCTTTTTGTATTGCTTGCTTATGCAGTGATACTGTGGTTATTCGGAATCATTTTTAAAAGTTCAGGTCAAGTTATTTATTTTAGTGAATTATTGTTCATTTCAGTGCTAGTTGGGGGGATGTTGACTATTTTTTCAGATAATCAGATTAGAAAAGATAAAGAAATAGTAATTTTCATTATGATTTTTATGTCTTTAATTGCCACTTGTTTTGTTGCAGATACAAAATTGAAAAGGCTTAATGAATCTGCACCAATTACGATATTAAAAAACAAAGATAAAGAGAACTGGATTATTGTTGATAGTTTTCAAGATAAGGCGATTCTTCTCAATCAAACAGCAAAGCACAACATCATTAAAATCGTCAAATTTGAAGAAATTGATCGAATTATCTCTCATAAGAAATAACTCTATAGTTCTTCATTCACTAATCATCAAAAAAACAGTATCCTTATAGCTATAATGAGGAGCTTTCATGTATCAGGTACTTGCACGTAAATATCGCCCACGCAACTTTAATGAATTGGTTGGACAAAACCACGTATCACGTGCGTTAACCAGTGCTTTAGATCGTGGACGTTTACATCATGCATATCTGTTCACGGGAACACGTGGCGTGGGTAAGACCACAATTGCACGTATTTTAGCAAAATGTTTAAACTGCGAAACTGGTGTGACCTCTACGCCGTGTGAAGTGTGTGCAACCTGTAAAGCCGTCAATGAAGGGCGTTTCATTGACTTGATCGAGATCGATGCTGCTTCACGTACCAAAGTTGAAGATACTCGTGAACTCTTGGATAACGTACCTTATGCACCGACTCAAGGTCGTTTCAAGGTTTATCTGATCGATGAAGTACATATGCTGTCAACGCATTCATTCAATGCTTTGTTAAAAACATTGGAAGAACCGCCTGAGCATGTGAAATTTTTATTTGCAACGACAGATCCGCAAAAGTTGCCGATCACAGTAATTTCACGTTGTTTGCAATTTACCTTACGTCCACTTGCTGTTGATGAAATTACTCATCACCTCACCAATATTCTTAATAAAGAAGAAATTCAATCTGAACAAGATGCGATTTGGCAAATTGCTGAATCTGCACAAGGTTCATTGCGTGATGCACTATCTTTGACGGATCAAGCGATCGCTTATGGTCAAGGTGCAATTCATCACCAAGATGTTAAAGAAATGTTGGGGTTGATTGATCGCACCATTATTTATGATTTGATCTTAGCAATTCATCAAAATCAACGTGAACGTGTCAGCCAATTGTTGTTGCAATTCAGGCAGCAAGCTTTAGATGTTTCATTGGTTTTAGATCAGTTTATTTCGACCTTGCATGAATTGGCAATGTTGCAATATTTACCTGATTTAAGCCTGAAATATAGTGCTGAAATTAATCAGAAAATTATGACCTTGTCGCAATTGGTTTCCGCTCAGGACTTACAATTGTATTACCAAATCGCATGTAAAGGTCGTGCAGAGTTACAACTTGCTGTTACACAAGAGCAAGGCTTTGAAATGACGGTGTTGCGTTTATTGGCATTTAGACCAACTCAAGTCAATGAAGTTGTGGTTTCGCAACAGCAAGTTTTCCAGCAACAAGTTTCTCAGCAAATTGAATCAAATGTTGTTATTGAAAGTAACTCATCTTTAAATAGCGCACCGTTAAATCCTGAAGCGGTGCAAGCAGTACCAGTTCAAGAGGTTCAATTACAAGACTCATCATCTTTTGATCCAGATTTAGAAGAAGTAGAAGAACAATTGGCACAGCAATCTGTTGCTGATCCTGAGCCAAGTAGTGATGATTATTTAGATGAAGAAGTTGAAAATTCAAATGATCAATTTACGAATGTACAGAATGAAAATATTCAGCATTTAGAACAATCGGAAAATGAACAGATTGTTGCAGACGTTCAAAGTGTAGTTGTTAATTCTGAAATACAGCAAGTCGTGCAAGTTGAAGCGTCAGAACCGAGTTTGACTTTATTTGGTGGTGAAATATCACCTCAACCTGTGGTGCAGGATCAAACCCAAGATGTTTTCTTTTTAGCGCCTGAGTCTGATCGTGAAATTGCTGATACAAGTGTAGCTGTTGAAAATGCTGTTCAGGAACATACTCAAACAGTGCAGCAAGATCATTCACAACATGAAAGCACTCAGACTCAAGTCACTACAACACATCTAGTTCAATCGAGTCATCATCAAACGCCACAAGAAATTTTAAGCTTACAGCCTCAAATTCTTGAAGGTGAGTGGACGGTGGATAAGTGGGAATATTGGTTTAGAAATAGTTCGCTTTCTCCCGCTGTGCAAGAATTGGCGCAACATGGTTTGATGATCGGTACGATCAATGGTCAATCTACGTTTCAAACTTCAAAACAATATGAGAACTTACTCAACCAGACTCAACATGATCTTGAGGCATCACTAAAACAACAATGGTCAAGTACCGTATTTAATGTGCAATATGGTGAAGTTGAGACAATTACGCCATTTATGATGCAACGTGAGCGGAAGGTTCGTGCATTTGATCGTGCATCTGAAATGCTTCATCAAGAGCCTATTGTAAAAAGTTTAATGGAAGCATTTGATGGTCAGTTGGAAAATATACAACTGAAGTAATTGATTCTGCTTAATATGGATATGAAGTCATAAAAAAAGCCTGTACTTAGTCAGGCATTTTTATTGATGTATTATTTATTTGATTAAATAATTTTTTAAAGCATCTCGCATTTCTTGTGGAATCGAGGTGCTTTTTTTAGTTTCACGTTCTACAAATACATGGACAAATTGACCTTGTGCAGATGCTTCACCTTTTCCTTGTTTGAAAATGGCGAGATCGTAAGTCAATGAAGAATTTCCGATTTTAGCAATTGCAACGCCGACTTCAATGATTTCTGGATAAGTCAGTTCTTCTAAGAAATTACATGATGAATTGACCACTAAACCAATAATTGGTGAGTGATGAATATCAAAGCCTGCTTTTTGAATGAGTAGAGCATTTGCAGCAGTATCGAAATAACTATAATAAGTCACGTTATTCACATGCCCATAAATATCATTATCTGCCCAGCGGGTTTGGATCGGGAATAGAAAAGGGTAATCGTTACGATTTTTTATTTCAGGTTTCATTTGAGTTTTACATTTGGATATTATCTTTCTGTTTTAACCAACTTGTCACATAGATTCAAGTTTTTAGTTTTATTTATGACATAAAAAAGCCTATTCAGTTTAAGCGAATAGGCTTTAAGCTTAATTGATGAAAATCAATTAGAAACGGTAACCTAGACCTAAATAGGTCACGATTGGTTTAATTTCGATATCGCTTTGACCAGAAATTAAAGTCATCGAACCACCAGTATATGGGTTTGTGCCGTTGACATTTAATTTAGCTTTTGTTGTGAGATGAGCATAAGAAACTGACGCTGTTGCATACCAATTTTTATTGATACTGTAATCAATACCTAGCATTGCAACAGGTGCTACAGCATCATCAACTTTAACTTTACCCAATTGTGGATTGAATGGGGCGAGTTTAGTAGCTTTTAATGCATCATTAATTGCAGAATCTGTTTCTACATTTGAAAAGTGTGCATACATTAAGCCTGCACCTACATATGGGCGGATTTTATTGTTAATGGACCCAAAGTGGTAACGTGCAGAAATCGTAGGTGTATAGGCATCAGTCGTTGCCGCTTTATCAAATTGATTTAAATCAAGTATCGTTTCATTTCCAAGCTTAATAGCACCTTTGCCTGCAAGCTTCATCTCAGGCGGAACACCCAAAGTTAATTCTAATGAAACGTTATCATTTACAAAATAGTCAAGCATTAATCCTGCTGTATCAGCATCTTGTACTTCAAAACCAGCATCAGGATTGGCTGCTTGTAGATTTGCCATAGCTCCTAATAATGGTGAATTACCAGTTTTACCATAGACACCTTGACCGCTACTTTGTGGCATTACATGTAACCAACCAGCTGATACACCAAATGTTTTGCCATCTGAAGTGGCTGCATGTGTAACCGTATTTAAGCCGAATGCGACTAAAGGTAAGATCGCGATGCTGAGTTTTTTCATAGAATGATTTTCCGATGCTGTAAGTGATCTTAATTTTCCGATTAAGATGGACAGCGATTCTAGAGTAATTATTTTAAAAATTAAATGAAAGATAAATTAAAAAACAATCAGTTAAGATGTAATTAATTTATTGATTTGTAATAAATTACTGAAAATATAATACTTATTATTAAATGTTTAAAAATATGCTTTATTTTAAATGGTTAAAAAACAGATGATTATTTGGCTGTAATTTCAACTTAATGTTATTTTCATAGTATGAGAAAAGATTAATAAAGAAGCAGTTAGTTGTTGCTTGATTGGGAGGTTAAGTCTGGATGAGTTTGAACTTTAGGGGATAAAAGCTTATTGATGAGTCTTAATTCATCAAAAAGCTTTACCTCCTTACTATAAGAGCGGTGTTAATAAATCGCTTGATAAATTTTCAGAGCATCTTCTTGTTGCATTGCTCTTGGATTATTTTGCAAAAGTCGTGTTTGTAACATCGCATCATTGGCTAAAGTTTCAAGTTGATGTTCTTGTACATTTAAATCACGTAGTTTTAAGGTTAAACCGCTATTGTCTAGGTGGCTTTGCATATGATCAATAAAGAGATCACATAAACCTTCGATGCTACCTTTACTATATGGATTTAGCCATTGCATCAGTTCTGCATAATGTGTTTTTGCGTCAGGTGCATTGAATTTTAATACTTCAAGTAAAACGAGAGCATTGGTATGCCCATGCGATAAATGAAAATGCCCACCTAAAGGATAGGCAAGTGCATGCACAGCACCGACTGGTGCATTGGCAAAAGCCTGACCTGCGAGCATCGAACCTAGTAGCATATTTTGACGTGCTTCTAAATTTGAACCATCTTCTAAAACTAATTTTAAATTTTTATTCAACAGTTTGAGTGCTTGTTTGGCAAGCATGTCTGCATAAAAATTCTTTTTAATCTTTGAAGTATAAGCTTCGATTGCATGCACCATCGCATCTATACCTGTTGCCGCGGTGATATGTGCAGGTAAGCCTGTGGTGAATGTTGCATCTAAAATTGCTACATCAGCATATAAAATAGGTGCAACAATGCCTGTTTTGGTGGTTTCACCTGTGGTAACGATAGAAATAGGTGTTACTTCAGAACCAGTCCCCGCTGTAGTAGGAATTAAAATCAAAGGTAAACGAGGACCTTGGGCATTATTCACACCATAGATTTCTTGAATGGTTTGAGTTTGTTTTGGATTTGCCAATATTGCAATCAGTTTGGCAACATCCATTGAGCTACCACCACCAAAACCAATCACCACATCGACATTTCTTTGTTTAGCGAACTCAACGGCAGATAACACAATGCTTTCAGCAGGATCAGCTTGAACTTCTGAATAAATTTCATGCTCTAATTGAGATTGTTCTAATATTTCTAAAATAGGTAAATGGAGTGAATGTTGAATCATTCCTGCATCGGTGACAATTAAGGCTTTCTGATATTTATGGGCTAAAATATTTTTAAGTTCTTGAATCGAACCTACCCCTGAAATGATATTGGCGACAGTCTGAAATTGAAAATGACTCATGTGTATTATCCTTAATCTATCATCACAAATTAAACATTATTGTTTTACAGTTCTATAGGATTCGCTTGCTAAATAACTTAACATAAGACTTTATAAAATAAATGATCATTTGAGGTTGTTATGTCATCCAAAACGCCATACAAAGTTCTATGTGTGTGCTTGGGAAATATTTGTCGTTCTCCAACAGCTGAAGTGGTGTTACGACATTTTTGTGATGAAAAACAATTAAATGTTATTGTTGATTCGGCGGGAACAAGTAATTATCACCCGAATAAAGCTCCAGATAGTCGTAGTCAAAAACATGCAATAAAAAGAGGCTATGATCTTTCTTCTTTAAGAGCTAGACAGCTAAAAACACAGGATTTTTTGGACTTTGATTTAATTTTAGCGATGGATCATGAAAATTTTGATGATATCCAAGATTTGTTAAAACAAGCCATTCAACAGTTTAGTGTAAGTCAAATCAGGTCTACAATTGCATTGATGAGTGAACATGATCAGCAATATCCGCAACAAGCCTTACCCGATCCTTATTATGGAGAAGCAGACGGTTTTGAACGCGTCATTGATCAATGTGAATCAAGTAGCCAAGCTTGGGTCAATGTTTTGCAACAGCAATTTCAATATAAATAATTGATTGAAATTCAATTATCATTTTACAAGGTGATTTTAGCAAATTGCTTTAGAACATCGTTAGGAAATAATTTAGATAATGAATATTGAATCTCAGGTTCAACTAAAGCCATTCAATACCTTAAGTTTGAGCGCAACAGCTTCTCATTTTGTTAAAGTTCAATCTGTTGCTGAACTTGAAGAAGCTTTGCAATTTGCTCAACAGCAAAATTTAAATGTTTTACTCCTTTCAGGAGGCAGTAATATGATGCTTCCTGAACAGATTCATGCACTTGTGATCGCGATAGATATTCAAGGTATTGAGTTAGTCGCAGAAGATGAAAATACTGCAACCCTCAGAGTGGGGGCGGGTCAAGTTTGGCATGATTTTGTGTTATGGACGACGGAACAGAAAATGTATGGTTTACAAAATCTCGCATTGATTCCGGGTTTAGTTGGCGCGTCACCTGTACAAAATATTGGTGCTTATGGTGTTGAAGCAGGCGAGTTTATTGAATCTGTTGAGGTTTATGATCGTCAAAGTAAGCAAACACAGCACATTCAAGCGGTTGATTGTCAATTCTCATACCGACACAGCATTTTTAAAGACGATCCAAATCGTTATGTGATCACCCATGTTATTTTTAAATTATTAAAACATGCTGATTTAAAAATGAATTATGGTGACTTGAAAGCTGCGATGGGAGATGAAATTACGCCTGAAAACTTGCAAAAACAAGTAATTCAGATTCGCCAAAGTAAATTACCAGACCCAAAAGAATTTCCAAATGCTGGGAGTTTCTTTAAAAATCCAATTATTAATCAACAAGATTTTACACAATTAATTGAAAAATTCCCTAATATTCCACATTATCCTCAAAAAGATAATCAAGTTAAAATTGCCGCAGGTTGGTTGATTGATCAGTCAGGTTGGAAAGGTAAACGATTTGAGCAAGTGGGTATGTTTCATAAACAAGCTTTAGTACTGGTAAATTATGCTGATGCAACATTGAAAGATGTGAAAGCAACTTTTCAAGCGGTACAAAAAGATGTTTATGATAAATTTGGTGTACATTTAGAACCTGAACCTGTTCTTTTCAATGAGCAAGGTTTAATTCAAAACCATTAATAGAGTAAGTTTATGGTGAAACAACATTGGATGGTCAGATTTGTACGAATAGTTGCGATACTATTCGTCTTATTGAGCTGTCTGGTGGTTTTTTGGTATACACCATTTTACTCCAATTTAATGGTGAAAATTCTAAATCATGTCGTTCCTGTTGAAGTGGATCAGGTTGCAGCGCAAAGTCAACAAAAGGCAGCATTGTCAGAAGAAAATACACTTGAACCAGGTTCTGACTTATGGATTGCACGTCAAGCGTATTTGAAACTTTTAGATGAGGAAATAAAAAGTAAAAATGCACAAGATTTAATGTTGCTACAATTGAGATATAAAGCCTTACAAGAAAAAATTTCCCAAGAACAAAAAAGTGAAGAACAAGAGCTGGATAACCCTGTTATTCCTTTGCTTTCAGAACAAGTCAATTCTGAACAAGCAAGCTTAGAGGCAGTGGCTTCTGGTGTTGTGAGTGATCAGTCAAGTGAAACTGTTAAAGCATTATTGGATTTAAATAGTGAAGACAATAAAGCTTTAATGGATGAATATTTGAAATTCTTAAAAACCCATCAAATCGATGAAGCATTATTGGTGGGAGATGCAGTTGCGGTTGATGCAGAATTGGCGAGCTCACAAGTCACTGACGTTGTTGAAAATGGTTCTGATGCGAATAAACAAAATCGAGAGAGTTTAAAATCAAGCCAACCCTATGCAATCGTTGTTTTGGGTGGTGGATTAACACTCGATAAAAATCAAAAAGATATTATTGTAAATGAATATACACGATTAAGATTGGAAACAACTTTAGCACTGGAAAAGCAAAATAAACTCCCCATCGTTTTGAGCGGTGTAGAAGCACCTTATATGCAAAAATGGTTAGCAGAACGTGGTGTGGAAGCAAAATTGCTCGAAAACCGCAGTATGAACACTTGTGAAAATACACGTTTTAGTTCATTACTTTTACAAAAGAAAGGTGGAGCGCCAACAGTACTATTAGTCACAGATCGTTATCATATGCCTAGAACAAGACGATTATTTGCACTAAGTGGTATAGAAACCATTCCAGTTAATGCGCCAATGCCGACGCAACTTAGTGAATGGCAACCAAGCAAACAAAATTATGATCATAGCCGTCGTGCAAATTACGAAACATTAGCAACAATCCGCGATATGTTGTTCGGATCAAGTGGCTGTAGAGAGGTGCCTTAATGGCAGATATTCCATTTTTAAATCCAACGATTTTAAAGCAACTTGATTTACCTGTACCAAATCGAGATACCACACCATTATTATTAGAAGCATTAAATTTAAATCGTGAATATATTGCCAATAAAGAAATTAAGTCTTATCAACGTTTGTATGGTTTTGATCAGCTAGATTGTCAGCACTGGCAAGGCTATATCAAAATGCCTTTGTTTAAACTTCATGTACAAGTGTTTAAACCAAAAACTGAAAGAATAAAAGGTAGCGTATTTTTACTTCACGGCTACTTAGAACATAGTGGTATTTATCAACCGATTATCAAAGAAATATTAGAGCAAGGCTTTAGTGTCATCACCTATGATTTACCTGGGCATGGTTTAAGTGATGGGTCACCTGCAAATATTAAAGATTTTGATCACTATCAGCAGGTTTTACATTCAGTTTATCAATATGTTAAAAATTCAGCACAATTGCCAAAGCCTTGGTTGGGAATTGGACAAAGTACTGGTGGTGCGATTTGGATGCATCATTTACTTAAATATGCGCAAAAACGTGAAAACCCAATTGTAGAGCGAGTATTATTACTTTCACCTTTGGTACGTCCTGCAAAAACAGCGTGGTGGCATAACTCGATTGGTTTAGGCATTATTCGACGAATAAAAAAAGAAGTGCCACGTCATTTCAAAAGAAATAACCATAATCCAGAATTTTTACGTTTTGTCCGTTTAAAAGATCCTTTACAACCGAGAATGATGGGAATGGATTGGATTTTAGCGATGTCTAAATGGATGCAGGAAATGGAGGATTACCCGAAATGCCGTATTCCTGTTTGGTTGGCTCAAGGTGCACAAGATCAGACTGTTGATTGGAAATACAATATTGATTTTGTTCGTCGCCAATTCAGATTGCAAACCTTATTGATCTTAGAAGAAGGTTCACACCAACTCATCAATGAGCGTGCAGATATTCGTGCAGCACTCACAGGTCTTATTCCTGCTTTTTTACATGCCCAATCAGGTGGGGACTACTATGAATAATAATTTTAAATAGATGTTATAGGTTTGATTTAAATAAATTGACTAAAAAATAGATGAATAATGTCATTTTTAGCGCATTTTGTTTGAAAAATAATCACACGATGGTTTTTGTTGAAAATAGGGCTTGCGTTAGTTTTGAAAATCTATAGAATGCACTGCATCCCGACGCGATACAGCAAACGAACTTAGCTTACAGGGTTAAGTTGTTGAGTGTTTATTGCGTCTTATTTATCACTGACGAGGTGATAAATAATTCATTAAGAA
>NZ_SGSW01000048.1:0-24411 GCF_004209125.1 Acinetobacter sp. WCHAc060033
AATATGAATAATCTAAATCATAAAAAGTTGAGATCTCACCTTTTTTAATCAAAGAGTATTGACGCTCATTTGATGTAAAAACTTCTTGTAAATTTGTTTCTTGAGATGCATCACCCTCTTGCTTTTGCAGTGCTTCAGCAGCTTGAGTACCGGCCTTAGGAGCTAAGGATTTTGTTTCATCCTTATTGATCTTTACTTCTTCTTTAGCTGGTGCGATCGCTTCAGTTTGAGTTGCTTCTTCAGCTTTAATAGCTTCTGTCGCAGCGCCATCACTCACAGCACCTGCTGAATCTGTAGCTACGGCTTCAGCTTGATCTGTTGCAACCTCTGGACTGACATCTATATCCGCCGGAGCCGTCTCAGCAGCATATAAACTTCCAATTGCAAATTGAATACTCACTGCAAGTAAAGTTTTTTTCATCCATTGATTATTCATATTATTCCTATCCCAAAAAACTAATTCAATTATTTAATTTTTAATCCGTCTTTTACTTACGTTTATAATAGAGTCTCATATAAGTTGTAATTGGCTGGTTGTAGGTTGGAGAGGTGGTAGATTGGTCAATCACCTTACGCATTGTTGACGCTTTGTCTGCTAACTTATTGGTATAATCAGCTGAGTATTGTGCCTCTACCAATGCATAACGATTGATCGTCGCATCTTCCACATGTCTCATATCTGCATCTTGCAATGCCAACATATTATTTTGTTGGTTTTTCGGAGCATTGATTATAAATAAAGTATTATTTTCCCAAATTTGCTTAAAACGCTCTTGATCAAAACTAATATTGCCTAATGCAGGATCTGCAACATAAACGCGTCCATCTTTATATGCTTTAAATACAACGAAATGTTTGAATCCAGCATAAGAAATCGGCACAATGACTGGCTGATTTTGATTAATCAAATCTGTGAATTCACCTTTAAATCCACCACTTTCATAACCGATTGCCGCAACAAAACGTTTCATATCAAGCAATGAAAAGCTTCGTCGTTCAATAATACGATTGTATTCCCCAAATCGTAATAAACCTTCCATGGTTTGTTGTTCTGTTAAATTGGTACCTACATAACCATTCAGCAAAGTTGTTAATGCTGCCGACCCACAACTATAGTCATAAGCTTGGCGAACAATTCCACGAAATTGGTTTTCTAAGGCAGGTTTGACATGAACCATCTCACGATGATTACGTCCGAATGATTGTTCTCGAGAATCCGCAAGCTCTGTATAATAAATCGCATCTTTTGGCTTGGGTTTCACGTCTAGTTCGTGGCTGGCAAAATAATACATTAATGCCGAACCTAAAGTAATTTCTAACATAATTTTAACTATCAAGTATCGGCAGTATTTTGCCTAAAGTGCTGATTTTATTTTTAGAGTGAACACTCTACTCTTCCCTGTATTTCAAAGATAACGCTTTTTATTTAAAAATACAGCATTTATTTTATATTTTTACAACTTTTGTCATATTTTTTGTAAAAAAAAAGCGCGTGATATACGCGCTTTTTTTTACAAGAACTTAGTGACCGGCAATTGTGATTACAGCACCATTTGCAGCACCAGGTATTGCAGCCAGACCAGCAGCACCATTCCACACTTTCATGCCTGAAATTGCAACATCACCGATTGAAGCAGATCCAGCACCAGTACCCTGGAATGGTGTATCGCCACTCGCAATAGTACCACCACCTAATACAACTTTAGTGATATAGATATCTGTACCAGCAGCGTTTTTCATTGCAGTAACAGCTAAACCTTCTTTAGTAACAGCGACATCAGCATTTAATGCCAAATCCGAAGTACCTGTGTCTTTTAATTTAATACCACCAATCGTGATATAACCACCACCACCAGCTGAAGCATCTTTAAGTGCTAAGTCATTAATTTCAAGACCACCAATCATAGAGCCATCCAATTTAATCATCGCACCTTGTGGTGTATTACCTAATTGGATATTTGCAGTCATACGCCCTGTTTTCAAGCTTAGACCACTTAAAATCTCGGCAGATCCAGTACCCGCAACATAAGCCCCTGCTTTACTACTAGAAGTTACATCATTTACTTCAATTTTTCCTAAAGAAATATCTAAACCAGACACTGTTGCAGCAACATTCAAGAATGGACTACCATTACCGCCATCCGTATCAATCACAAGATTTGCTAAATTATGATCTGTTGCAGAAATAGTACGAGTAACATCAAGTGTTTTCGCACCCGATGGATCTTCAATCTGTTTAGTAGCATCATTAGGGTCAGGAATTATTTTAGCTGTCATTGGAGCACCGACAACAACATCATTAATTGTAATTGCACCTGCAGCTGCAGTTGTTGGAGTGCTAGTAACAACGCCTGAGTTAACCGTTACAGTGTTATACCCCCCAGCCAAACCATCACCATCAAATACATGCAATTTATCAATTTCTACTCTCGAAATACCAATACCAATAGAAATACCATCTTGACCAGTTGTAGAGCTAAGTGCAGCATCATCCATTGCTTGCATAGCCATTGCATTCGAACTTACAGCTACAGCAGAAACCAAAGCGAGTTTAGTGAATAATTTCATGTTTGTACTCTCCCAAGAGCATTTTTTTTCATTTTTAACCACTCTCCGTAGCCTTCCGTTGTTTTTGTTTTTTTGACAACAGAAACTTCAATCCTTGAGCAGTCCGTTTTGCTCTTTTAAATTAACTGTATGTTACTTTTTGTTCAACTGCTGTTTATCATAATTTAGAATAAACCGATAAACGGTAAACACTTTTTTAACTTGTTTTTTCAGGTAAAATACTATAGTTTTTCAACTATATTTACGGGTTATCAATCCCTATGTTTCGGAAGTTATTAAATTTTCCATCAAATCAAGTTTCGCAGTTACTCCTTAAACTTAATACATTAACGGGTGTGAACTACTTAGCTAATTTAGGTGAAAATGTAATTTCATTTTTACCTGAAAGTTATTGTATTTATATCAAACAACAACAATTCTGCTACTCAAGAAATAATTTATTCCAATATCAATTGGATAATAAAAAAAATCAGCTCAATGATTTTTTAAACTTCTCCGCTCAACATTGTATTGAACAACGTGACAGTTTTCAGGGCGGTTATATTGGTTTCATTGATTACAATTATGCCAGCAACCAACAAATTGATTCTAATTTAAAAAATCAACCCAACTTTTATATCGGTATTTATAAAACATTCATTAAACTTGAAAATGGTCATTTTTATTTTTACAGCACAGAATCTTGCGCTGTAAAACTATTTCACTTCATTCAAAATATTTTAAATAACTCACAAGACTCACAATCAAATTTCTCTTTAAAAGCGCCTTGCACAGCAACGTGGACAAAACAGCAATATCAGCATGCATTTAAACGAGTACAAAACTACATCAAAGCGGGTGATTGTTATCAAATTAATTTAACGCAAGAATTTACAACCACAGCGCAAGGCTCATTATTGGATACTGCTGAAAAGTTTTGGCAATTGACCGATGCACCTTATTCCGGTTATTTAAAAATAGATGATTTTGAATTATTGAGCTGTTCACCCGAGTTATTTATCGACTTTGAAGCCAATCGTAAAATCACCACCAAACCGATCAAGGGCACAATGCCACGCTATGATGATCCTGTGTTAGATGAGCAATCAAAAAACACGCTGACTCATTCACAAAAAGATCAGGCGGAAAACGTCATGATCGTGGATTTATTGCGTAATGATCTCAGTGTTTATGCAGAAACAGGTTCAGTCAAAACGCCAAAACTTTTTAATATTGAATCCTTTAATCAAGTACATCACATGGTCAGTGAAGTCACAGCGATATTAAAAGAAGATGTCAATCCATTTGAAATGTTACTGTCTGCCCTTCCTGGCGGTTCGATTACAGGTGCACCGAAAATTCGTGCCATGCAAATTATTGAGGAACTCGAAGGTGCGCCACGAGGGGCTTATTGTGGTTCGATGGGCTATTTTAATTTTGATGGTACAGGTTCCTGGAATATTCTGATTCGTTCCATTCAAAAATATCAGGACAATGTGTCTTTGTGGGCAGGCGGCGGAATCACCATTGCATCGGATTGTGATGCTGAATATCAGGAATGTTTTGATAAAGTTTCAGCAATGTTAGACCTACTCAATACATGGTATCAACCTGAAAATACTCAAGAAAAAAGCGAATCCTAAGATTCGCTTTTTATGTATTTTAAATATTGATTATTTTAAAATATCATTTCTCAATGTATCAACAAGGCGTTGATTTTGTTCATCTGTGCCAACCGTAATACGCAAGAACTGATTAATACGTGGCTTATTGAAATAACGCACAATAATGCCTTTTTCACGTAGGGCTTTCATCAATTCCCCTGCATCATGATTTGGCAATGTCGCAAAAACAAAATTGGCTTTTGATGGTAAAACTTTAAAACCTAAAGCTTCCAAATCATAGATCAATGTATCACGACATTTGATGACTTTTTGGCATTGTGCTTCAAAGTAATCTTGATCCTCAAAAGATGCTACACCAGCTGCAATCGCAAAACGATCAATCGGGAAAGAGTTAAAACTATTTTTCACCGCTTCAAGTGCAGCAATCAAATGTGGCTGTGCTATAGCAAATCCAACACGTAAGCCTGCAAGAGAACGTGATTTCGAAGTGGTTTGACATACGACTAAGTTGTCATATTTATCAACCAATTTCACTGCTGATTCTGTACCAAAATCCACATAGGCTTCATCAATCAACACCACTGAATCAGGATTAGCCTGCAATACTTCTTCAATCGCAGACAATCCTAATGCAATACTGGTTGGTGCATTTGGATTGGTGATGATAATCCCGCCATTCGGTTGCTTATAATCATCTACTACGATTTCAAAATCATCATTCAACGGAATAATTTTTGATTGTGCTGAAATTCCAAAAAACTGACTATAAACAGGATAAAAACTGTAGGTAATATCAGGATATAGAATCGGTTTATCTTGCACAAAAAAAGCTTTAAAAATATGTGCTAAAACTTCATCCGAACCATTTCCGACAAAAACTTGCTCTACAGGAACGTGCTGTTGCGTAGCAATCGCTTGTTTTAACTCAGTTGCATCAGGGTCAGGATATAGACGCAATGCATCTGCTGAGTTTTCCAATACCGCTTGTACCGCTGCAACCACTTTTGGCGATGGTGGATACGGGTTTTCATTGGTATTTAACTTTAATAAATTTTGAATTTTCGGTTGTTCGCCTGGTACATAAGGTTCTAACTCACGTACATCTGGACTCCAAAAACGCATTTGTTCAGGGGTGATGTTTGGCATTTTCTTTTCTCATTTATGTACTCAACTTACGATCACGTAAGCCCTCTCCTTCCAGGAGAGGGTTTGGGAGAGGTCATCTTCCAAACCAAATTCAATATTTCCCCTTATCCTCTTACGTAGCCTCGCTACTCATCCCTGAGCCATATATGGCGCAAGAGAGAAGGACATACAATATTAATTATTTAGCAAATAACTTATTGATAACGATATCTCGCAGATCTCGCATGTGCATCCAAGTTTTCTTGTTGCGCTAAAATATCCGCAGTTTTGGCAAGTGGTTTTACCCCTTGCTCAGAACACATGATCAAACTTGAACGCTTTTGAAAGTCATAAACACCTAATGGTGACGAGAAACGTGCTGTACCCGATGTTGGTAATACGTGGTTTGGACCTGCACAGTAATCACCAATCGCTTCAGGTGTATATCGTCCCATGAAAATTGCACCTGCATGACGAATATCTTCTGACATTTCCTGTGCTTCATCTAAACACAACATCAAATGTTCAGGAGCTACCTGGTTAATGAGTGCAGCACCTTCAGCACGATCTTTCACCAAGACCAATGCACCACGATTGGCAATCGAAGTACGTGCAATTTCAGCTTTTGGTAAGGCTTCTAGGTGTTCTTCAATGGCTTGTGCAACATCATTCAGCAACTGTTCATCAGGGGTAATAAACACAGCTTGCGCAACAGTATCATGTTCAGCTTGTGACAATAAATCCATTGCTAACCATTTGGCATTATTCTGACCTTCCGCATAGACTAAAATCTCAGACGGTCCTGCGATCATGTCAATACCAACCTGACCAAATACCGCACGTTTTGCCGCAGCGACGAAACGATTGCCCGGCCCCGTGATTTTATCGACTTGCGGAATCGTTTCAGTTCCGTATGCCAATGCTGCAACAGCTTGCGCACCGCCTATAGTAAATACACGATGTACACCTGCAAGATAAGCAGCAGCAAGCACCAATGGATTTAAATCACCATTTGGCGCTGGAACCACCATGATAATTTCTTGTACACCTGCAACATGTGCAGGAACAGCATTCATAAGCACTGATGATGGATAAGATGCCAAACCACCTGGCACATAGATTCCAACACGATCTAATGGTGTTACTTTTTGACCGAGTGTATTACCCAAAGCATCAACATAAGTCCAACCATCTTGCTTCTGTGCTTGGTGAAATTCACGTACCCGATTGGCTGCCATTTCAAGTGCTTCACGTACTTCAGACGTTAAGCCTTCAAATGCTGCTTTCAATTGCTCTTGTGACAGTTCTAAATCTGAAAATTGATGCGCTGGATGTCGATCGAACTGTTGAGTGAGTTTTAGTACATGTGCATCACCATGTTGGCGTACATCTGCAATAATTTGGTCTACGGTTTTTAAAAGCTCAGGATCACTCACTGTTTCAAAAGCCAATAAGTCAGCAAAGACTTGTTTAAAGTCTGGCTCTTGAGTCGATAAACGTCGCATCAATTTACCCACAAGGTTGTTTAAGAAAGATTTAGTTTACCTTGTTTTGAGTGACTTGTGGGCAAGTTCGCATGGTCAATTTTATTAAGTTTAATAGGAAAGCTTGATTAAAAAAGTATAATCGTATTAAACCTTAACTTAAGTGCTCACATCTGGATGATCCCAATCACTATCGGATTGGATTAACCAATTCAATGCACCATGCCTTTCTACAACAACAGCCGAGTTTAATTGTGCAGGTGCTTGTTCTTGCTTTAATCGCGCATTTACACATGCCCAATCATAGCGATAGATTAAATCTGCCTGATCTAAAATTTCTTCAATATCACGTAACTTTACTTTTGCCATAAATTCTTCAAAAGTTTTAGCAGATACAACTGCTTGAATTGCAAAATCACAATCTACAATATTTTCAGGATAATTTAGTTCTTCTACAATTCCTAAAGCCCACAATAAAACCCAATAGGCTTCATATTTCCACACCATGTTAATTACATCTTGTTGAGATACATCCTCATGTAAAATCGCCTTTTCATTTTCAGTTAAAGCATCCATGACTTGCATTTTTGCCAGAACATTTAAAACAAAGTCTTTAATTTCATCATTATATTTTCCATTATCAATATCACACGCAACCTGTATGACCCACAAGCAGGCAATCGCACGTTGAGCAATACTTTCAGCAGTTCGAACTTCAACGTCTTCGACTGACTCAATCATGGGTAACCAATCTATATATGGAATATCTCTATGTTTAAGTATTTCAATGGATTGTTCTTTTCGTTGTTGTGGTGTTTTCATTTTCAATCATAATTCAAGTTATTGTTCATAACTTATTTTTAACATTCTCAATAAAAACTTTCTTTATCAATTCTGTGAATAAATCATGTATTGCATTTTCCAAATAAAAAACCGCCCTTTCGGGCGGTCATTTAATTTAAGTTTTTAAATCCTCCCCAACCCTCCTTTTCCAAAGGAGGGAGCTTTACATTACTAAAAATCCTTTTAGTTACAAAAAGTCCCCCTCTTTTTCAAAGAGGGGTTAGGGGAGATTTTAGAAACCTATCTAATCATTTAAAAATTACTTTTTTGCTTCACGTTCTTCTACGGCTTTTTCAAGCTGTGCAAGGATCGGATTCAACAAAGTTTGCTTACGTTTAAAGCTGGCTTTATTCACAATCAAACGTGAAGATACTTTACAGATTTCTTCCAAAGGCTCTAAACCATTGGCACGCAAAGTATTTCCTGTATCCACCACATCGACAATGTAATCACCTAAACCGACCAATGGTGCAAGCTCCATTGAACCATAAAGTTTAATCACATCAACTTGCTCACCTAAGCTTGCATAGTATTGACGGGTTAAATTGACATATTTAGTGGCAATTTTTAAACGACCTTTTGGACGTTCCATTCCCACTCTGCCTGCTGTCATTAACTTACAGTTGGCAATTTTTAAGTCTAATGGTTCATAAACATTTTGTGCGCCATGTTCCATCAATACATCTTTACCTGCTACACCAATATCCGCTGCACCATTTTCAACATAAGTGGGTACATCAGAAGCACGTAAAATCAGGATACGTACCTGTTTATGTGTGGTTGGGAAAATTAACTTACGAGATTTATCAGGATCTTCCAATAAGTTAATTCCAGCAGTTTCAAGTAAAGGCAATGTTTCTTTTAAAATACGACCTTTACTCAATGCCAAAGTTAAACCATGATCAAAATTGCCCATTACGTCAAAGTTTGGATCATCGTTTCTCATATCGCTCATTAACTTGTCTCGCTCACTCGCTTAATTTGGACACCTAGACCCTGCAATTTTGCTTCAATATCTTCATAACCACGATCGATGTGATAAATACGATCAATGGTGGTTTCACCCTCAGCAACCAAAGCTGCTAGAACCAAAGAGAATGAAGCACGCAGGTCAGTTGCCATCACTGGGGCTGCGGATAATTTTTCCACACCGGTGACTACAGCATCATTACCTTCAACCTGAATATTTGCACCCATACGCGCTAATTCAGGTACATGCATAAAACGATTTTCGAAAATCGTTTCTGAAATTGTTGCAAAACCACGACCAATGGCATTTACCGCCATCAACTGTGCTTGCATATCTGTTGGGAATTCGGGATGTGGCAAGGTCTGGAAGCTGACTGCTTTCGGGCGTTTACCCATCATATCCAATTCGATCCAATCATCACCACGGGTCACTTCTGCGCCCATTTCTTCAAACTTATCCAATACCGCTTCAAGCAGGTTTGGATCAGTATGCGTGGTTTTAACTTTACCGCCTGTAATCGCCGCAGCCGCTAAATATGAACCTGTTTCAATACGGTCAGCAACGACAGAATATTCACAACCATGCAGACTTTCAACACCAGTCACCACAAGTGTATCCGTGTCCAAACCTTCAATTTTCGCACCCATCTTAATCAGCATTTGTGCAAGATCGGTGATTTCAGGTTCGCGGGCTGCATTACGGATTGTGGTTACACCATCTGCAAGTACCGCAGCGGTCAGAATATTTTCTGTACCGCCTACAGTCACCATATCAAAGACAACTTCACCGCCTTTTAAGCGACCATCGACACTGGCAATCACATAGCCATTTTCGACCTCAATATGTGCACCTAAAGCTTCTAAGGCTTTTAAATGCTGATCTACAGGGCGTGAACCAATCGCACAACCACCAGGAAGTGATACTTTTGCACTACCATAGCGCGCCAGTAATGGACCAAGCACCAAAATAGATGCACGCATGGTTTTTACTAATTCATACGGCGCAAACTGGTTGTCTAGTGTAGACGTATCTGCTGTAACAGTTTCGCCTTCATAAGTCATGGTGATGCCTAAGCCACTGATTAATTTAACCAATGTTCTGACATCTTTTAGATTTGGGACATTTTTTAGCGTAATAGGTGTATCAGCAAGAATCATTGCTGCCAATAAAGGTAAAGCTGCATTTTTCGCACCTGAAATACGAACTTCACCTTCGATTTTTGCACCGCCTTGAATGACAAATTTATCCATTGACGCTTAAGCTCCAAACATGCTGGCTTTGCGCCATTCTTCTTTAGTCATTGCACGAATAGTCACAGCATGTACTTCACCGCTTGCGATATATGAATTGAGCGGTGCATAAACAGCTTGTTGACGAGGAACAGGACGTTTACCTTCAAATTGATCGTCCACAATACGGAGGTCAAATTTTCCTGCTTGTCCACTGACAGCAACTTCTGCATCAGGAAAAGCCGCTTTTAAAATTTCAGTGAGCTGTTCACTATTCATTGCTTAGACCTCATTTGTAGGACTGACAGTGTAAAAACCGAGTATTTTACTATAACTTGGTAAAATAATTCATTAACTCATACAAAAATTATCGATAAAAAAAAGAGGTATTTTTCAACCTCTTTTAAAACCATGAAAAATTATGTGGTCAATACTTCTAAAGGTACAAAATTCAACTGCATTTTACGATGCTTATCCAATTGTCTTTTTAACTTATCGGTCAATTTGGTAATCGCATTATACATATCATCAGCACTGGCTTGCGCAAACAGTTCCGTACCTGGCAAGCGTACAATTGCTTCAGCAATATGATTGGCACTGCCCTTTTTTGATCTTTTATCAAGCTGATGATCTTTACTGAGTTTGACCTGCATACTATTGACTTGATCAATATGCTTAGTCATCTGGGTAAATTTATCTCGAATATTTTCTTCTATTGCAGGGGTAATACTTAAATGGTGTCCACGAATTGTAATTTGCATAGCTTTATCCCTCTCCTTTTATAGGAATATGAAAGTCATAACCCAAAAGATTTCATGACAGAATTCACTGAGAAAAACTGTGCTCAGTACTATGCTCAAAATCATGCAATCATTTAAGTTACTCCAAAAAACATCGGGTTTTCATTATTTAGTCATAATGAGCATATAGAATTGCCACACTTTAAAAACTAGATCAAGACTTTTCGGTCTGATGATGAAGGAATATGTAACGATTCACGATATTTTGCGACCGTGCGTCGTGCCACATCGATTCCATCCTCTTTCAATAAATTTGCAATCGTATTATCTGACAATGGTTTACGTGGATTTTCCTCAGCAACCAACTTCTTAATTTTCGCTCGAATTGCCGTTGATGAAGCCTCGCCTCCTGAAGTTGTTCCGACGTGACTGGAAAAGAAATATTTCAACTCAAACAAACCACGGGGGGTCAGTAAAAACTTATTGGTGGTGACACGAGAAACAGTTGATTCATGCAGTTCAACTTCTTCTGCAACATCGCGCAATACCAAAGGTTTCATCCCTTCCGCACCAATTTCTAAAAACTCACGTTGATGTTGCACAATACAACTCGCCACTTTTAATAAAGTTTTGTGGCGTTCATCGACACTTTTAATAAAGTTTTTGGCTTCCAACATTTGATTACGCAAGTATTGATTGTCTTCACTTTGATCTGCACGTTTAATCATGCCTGAATAAAACGAGTTAATTCTCAACTTGGGTAAAATGTCTGGGTTAAGCTGAACAAGCCAATGTCCATTTTTCTTAGACACCACCACATCTGGAATTTGATAATCAGACTCTTTCTGCTCAAACTCAGCACCAGGATAAGGTTTCAGCGTTTTTAACAACATCACGGCTGACTTTAATAAGTCTGCATTTAACCCTGTTTGTTTAATCAATTTGGCTAAATCATTACTCACTAATAATTCATAATGTTTCAGTAATAATAAGGCTTCTTTACGATATAAAGTGCTCGCGGGTAAAGCTTCAATTTGCACAAAAAGACATTCTGCTAGATTACGTGCACCTACACCAATCGGTTCAAGACGTTGAATATGCTTTAAAACAACTAAAACCTCATCGTCCTCAACCTCGATGTCATAATCCATTTGCTGAAGTAGATGTTGTACTGAACTCACGATTTCATCAATACTTGCATCCAAAAAGCCCTTTTCATCTAAAGCATCGACAATACAATAGGCGATTAACTTATCGACTGGAGAAAAGTGAAGTAGATTCACCTGCCCCAACATATGTTCTTTTAATGAGGCATCGGAATGACGATTGTCTTCACGTTCTTCAAATTCAGGACGCTCCATCGCAGATGATTGGTGTGTATAAACATCATCCCAATCTGTATCGACAGGTAACTCATCAGGTAAATGATCTGCATTCAAGGCATCTGAAAGTTCTACCGTTTCTTTTTGTTCTTGCTGAATACTTTCCAAACTTTCATGCGTATCCTCCTCAACTTTTTCAAGCAAAGGATTACTTTCTAATTGGATTTGAATTTCTTGTTCAAGTTCAAGACTTGATAATTGTAGCAATCGAATGGCTTGTTGCAATTGAGGTGTGAGCGACAAAGAGTTTGCAACTTTTAATCCAACCGATAACTTCATACCCATACTTCCCACACTATTTATTTCGCATCATTTTGTTTTTCAATAAAGCAAAAATCATGCCTATTTATTTTTTATACCACATGAAATACAAGACAACCAGTGAAAAACGCAACAAGTTCGATAAAAATCTTGATTATTTTGAATTATTTTTAAATTCACCGAAGCCTCAATTTAAAATCTCGAAGTGAATAATTCAAAATTAAAAAAGAGCCAACGACTATCAACCATATGAATACATATTCAAAATTTATAAGCAAAAATAAATGAGCAAAGCACTATTTATTTCAAAATATTTAAATAAAATATCAAACAACCTGTGACTTGAATCACATTTGTATTGTTCAAAAAATTATCATTTTTATCCTTTACTTATTGGAATAGTAAGTATAAAAATAATATATAGAAATATGATGGATCATTTTTCAAGGAATAAGCTTGGCATGATAAGTGCTTCATTTTAATAAGAAGCAATGAATCAGCCAAAAAACAATTGTAATGGAGAACTCAAATGAAACAATCTAACAAAACCCTTTCTGCAAAAGTACTCACCACAACTCTCGGAATACTCATGGCAGGCGGTGCTTTTTCACAGGTTCAAGCAGCAGATACTTTGGCTAAAATAAAACAATCTGGAAAAGTGATTATTGGTTATCGTGAATCTTCAGATCCAATTTCTTATGTCGTTGGTGGTAAGCCAATGGGGTATGCAGTCGATATTTGTAATAACTTTGCCAATGAATTGAAAAAAACACTGAAGATGCCAAATCTTAAGGTGGAATACAAAGCTGTTACGTCTTCTACCCGTATTCCAGAAATGTTAGCAGGGAATATTGATATGGAGTGTGGTACAACCACTAACTCCGTACAGCGCCAACAACAAGTCAGTTTCTCGACCAACTATTATGCAACAGAAGTTCGCATGGCAGTCAAAGCCAATGCCCCAATCAAAACAATTGCCGATTTGAATGGTAAAGCTGTTGTAACAACTCAAGGAACAACGTCTGACAAATACATCAAAATGGGCGAGAAAGGTGAGAAAATCAACGTAAACAATGTTTATGGTAAAGACCACTCTGACTCTTTTGCAATGGTTGCTTCAGGTCGTGCTGCTGCATTTGTAATGGATGACAATATTCTTGCAGGTTTGATTGCAAAGTCTTCAAATCCTAAAGATTTTAAAATTGTAGGTCCTGTGCTTTCTTCAGAACCATACGGCATCATGATTCCAAAAGGTGATGCAGCATATAAGGCTGTTGCTGATAAAGTTGTAACCGCTATGTGGAAAAATGGTCAAATGGCAGCCCTTTACAAAAAATGGTTCCAATCTCCAATAGCACCAAAAAATGTCAACTTAAATATGCCAATGAGCTCATCATATTTAAAACTTAAAGCCAATCCTACAGATGCTGGTATCAACTAAGAACTTGCTCTAAAAACAACTGTTTATAGACTAGCAACTCCATAAGATGCTGGTCTATAAATTTTTTAAAATTAAAAATGCAAGGAGCACACATGTCAGTAGGCTCACTTAACTGGACATCATATTGTCTCCCCTCAAATGAATATAGCTTAGATAAAGCAGCATGGGCTGAATCTGTCTGTAAAGCGATTGGTGGTGAAAGTTACTCCCCTGTTGCTGATGCACCAACTTGGTTACAACTCCTCGGTTCTGGTGTATGGACAATGATTTGGACTGCCATTGCTGCTTTTTTTATTGCTTTTCTGCTCGGATCGCTGATCGGAATTTTACGTACAATACCCAATAAACCGTTGTCTTTTATTGGAACATGTTATGTAGAATTATTCCGAAATATTCCACTCATCGTGCAACTGTTTTTTTGGGCTTTTGTATTTCCACAACTTCTCCCACTAAGTATGAGTACGGGTAGTGGTGAAATGGTTGCTGGTGGATGGTGGCAAAATATCTTGAATGATAATCCTGCGGTTGTCGGGGTTTTCGCCTTAGGTCTATACACCGCAGCTCGTATTGCTGAACAAGTTCGTTCTGGGATTAACACTGTATCTCGTGGACAAAAAAATGCTGCATTTGCCATTGGTTTGACTCAAAGTCAAAGTTATCGTTATGTGATTCTCCCTGTTGCCTATCGCATAGTCTGGCCAACACTCACTTCTGAAGCCATGAATATTTTCAAAAACTCTGCGGTGCTTTATGCGCTCAGTGTTTTGAACTTCTTTGCTTATACCAAAACGATGCGTGAAGAAACTTCACAAGACATCGTAATTCTGATTCTTTCCACGCCAGTCTACCTAATCATTACCTACACCATTAAGTTGATCATGGCTTGGATTGAAAAGCGTATGGCTGTTCCTGGTCTTGGTTCGGGAGGTAAATAGTCATGGAATTCAGTTTATTACAAGATCCAAATGTCACGCAGGCACTTTTATCAGGGCTTAAATTTACAGCCATTGCGACAATTTTATCCATTATCGGTGGGATTCTGATCGGAACGCCTTTGGCGATGATGAGACTTTCAAATAATGTTGTAGCGAGTAATTTTGCTAAAATTTACGTGGATTTCTTTCGTGGTGTACCACTGATTCAAGTCATCTTCATTTTCTATTTCTTATTGCCAAAATATTTTGAGTTTCAGTCGGATACCTATTGGGGGCCGTTGTTCTCAACTGTTGTAACCTTTGCAATCTTTGAAGCAGCTTTTTTCTCAGAAATTGTACGTTCAGGGATTCAGTCTGTCTCCAAAGGTCAGGTCAATGCAGGTTACGCACTTGGTTTCACTTATGGACAAACCATGTCCAATGTCGTGTTACCACAGGCATTTAGAAATATGTTACCTGTATTGCTGACTCAATCTATCGTACTGTTCCAAGATATTTCATTGGTTTATGTGATCAGTGCACCAGATTTCTTGGGTCAGGCAAATACATTAGCAAATAATTATGGTGCTGAAACAAAAGCAATGTTCTACCTCATCGTAGCCATAGTTTACTTCTGTATCTCCTTTGCGCTTTCTCGACTTGTGAAGCGTTTACATCAAAAAATAGCAATAATTCGATAATTGGAGAATCAATATGCCAATGATAGACATACAACATATCTCAAAATGGTATGGAGATTTTCAGGTTCTCACAGATTGCACCACCTCGATTGAGAAAGGTGAAGTTGTCGTTGTGTGTGGGCCATCTGGTTCAGGAAAATCAACATTAATTAAGACGGTCAATGCTTTAGAACCGTTTCAAGAGGGCAATATTATTGTCGATGGAACACCGTTAAAAGATCCTAAAACTGACTTAGCCAAGTTCCGTTCTCGTGTGGGGATGGTGTTCCAGCACTTTGAATTGTTCCCTCACATGACAGTTTTGGACAATTTAACTATTGGGCAAATCAAAGTATTGAACCGTTCTAAGGCGGATGCTGAAAAGAAAGCATTGCAATACCTAGATCGTGTTGGTTTGGTTGCACATAAGAATAAATTCCCTGGTCAGTTGTCTGGTGGTCAGCAACAGCGTGTTGCGATTGCGCGTGGTCTGTGCATGGATCCTGTCTGCATGTTGTTTGATGAACCTACTTCTGCGCTTGACCCTGAAATGGTCGGTGAAGTTTTAGAGGTAATGAGCCAACTTGCAAAAGAAGGCATGACCATGATGTGTGTAACACATGAAATGGGCTTTGCACGTAAAGTATCTAGTCGTGTGATTTTCATGGATCAAGGGAAAATTATAGAAGACTGCTCAACGTCAGACTTCTTCAATAAGCCTGATGAACGTCATGAAAGAACTAAATTTTTCTTAGAAAAAATTTCGATTGTGCATTGATTATATTATTGTGTACGATTAAAAACCGCAATATGGCTAAATTACTAGTCAATTAGCGGTTTTTAATTTTTATAACTTATCTAATTTTTTTAAATTACATCTTTTTAATACATGACGCTATTAAATGATTTATTGGTGAAGCCTTAGAGAAATAATCAAGAACGTAATTTCTTTCAGCTGCTATTAAGCCTCTAGACCCTACAGCAGATGACCAAGATAGCCAATCAGACTGACCTGTTTTTAAAAAGTCGGAACGTATTTCCTTAAAACCAAAATTATTTGTTGGAATCTCTAAAATTTTTGATTGAGCAATCTTATAATCCCCAGATAACTCAAAAATTTTAATTAGCAAATCACCTGTTAGATTTGTAGACATTAAAAAGTCTTCTACTATTTTAGCAATCCAAAATAACTCATATTCTAAAAAAAAATGATTACTATTCAAGTGATCAGACAAGACCGCACATAAAGAATCTTTATCAGTGATACTTGATGATAAAGAATGAATCTGCTTAATCAAGTTTGGAAATTTAGCTAATATAATTGGTAAAACACCAATTACATCATTACTATGCATACGTAAAAAATTTAGAATTTTTTCCGCATCAGATTCTTCAATATGATCATCTCTCAACAAGCTTAATAATTCATTTATTTGATTAGGGCTTAACTTAGTTAATACTTCTCTTTCAATTTCTTCAATAGTAACTCCTGAGGCAGACTCTACTTCCTGCTCTTCTGTAACAATTGCCCGCAGAGCTTGTTTTACTTCTGATAATGTATTATTCACAATAGTATTATCAGAATTAACTACTGTTTTAGCAGGATTAATATTCAAACCTAGAGCACCTAATAATTTTTGAATTTTAATAAAATCTCTATGTAAAACAGATAAATCATTATCGAAAAAAATAAAATCATCCATAAATCTTATTATTTTCTCTGATTTAAGTTGGCTATTTAAATCAATTGATTTTAAAAATTCATTTCCTATCATTTTTGATGGATAAATACCGTGAGGCATAAAATCAATACTACGTCCCGTATTAATTTCACGGCAGAATTGCCCAAATGCATTACTATCAACCTCACTAACACCTTTAGAGGTAAACCAATGACAAATATCATGGTGATAAAGGCTATTAAAGTATGATGCAATATCAAATTTTATATAATTTTTATAATTTTTTTTATTTATTTCAATATTTTGCCTAAATTCACTGTAAGCCTCATGAACTGAAATAATATTGCCTTGTTGAAATTTATAACCAAAACTTAATCTACTTTCACTCACAGCTCCTCTAAATTTTGCACGATTTCTATAAACTAAATCATAAATAAAATATTCAGCAATTGGATCTAATTTTGAAGTTCTTCTTAAGTGATTTTTAGGTTTAGTAGCAAAAACTTTTTGTTGCGATAAAAAACTACTCTCCACAATATTTGGATCTAATATTTTTTCATAAATATATTGACTTAATTCTGACGAGTAATTTTCTATTAATATTAAATTAGTATTTAATGGAAATAATGTTGAAGAAAAGTCATTTTTATAAAATTCTACAGTACTGCCCATTTTCCACCCCTTAATTTAAAGCTCAAAAATATAAAATAAGTTTAATGGTCCAATCACTTCATCCCAAAAATCAATTTCAAACCAAGCAAAGTCATCACTCCACCTGCAACACGATCAAACACTTTCTTAAATTTTAAATATACACGGCGTGGTTTTTCCGCAGAAAGCGCAACAGCGACCAAGGAATACCAACCTGCATCAATAAAAAAACATAAAAAAGGCAGTACAAAATAATAATACGTCGGAATTTCTTTTGGTAATAATGCGGTAAAAATACTGGCTAAAACAATCGCAATTTTAGGATTACTCAACTGAGTGATTAAACCCAAACGATAAGCATGTTTATAACTCATCACAGCTGTTGCATCACTCGCCTGCTCCATGGGTTCTTTAGCATGTTTAATAATTTTATAAGCCAGCCAAAGCAAATACAGACCACCACAAACTTTTAAAACAAGATATGCAGATGGCACAGCAAGAAGAATCGCTTGCAACCCCATTACTGCCAATAAACCAAATAAAGCCGCGCCAGTCCCCGTACCCAAAGCTGTGAATAAACCATGCTTACGTGAAATCGCAATTGAGTTTTTTGCTACATAAATAAATGTAGGGCCAGGACTAATTGCACCTAACATCAGCGCTAAGGCAATTGAACCTAAAACCAATAATGATTCCAAAAGAGACCTCAAATAAATATAGTAGCAAAGTTAGACTATTTTACGTCACAACACTGAATCACGGTATAAAAGCTTTTAAATTTCTCTAAATAAATAGATTAAACCCTATCTAATAATACTTTTTAAATATTATTTAAAAGACACTTGTGTAATATTATCAAGACTGAATTACAAAATCATTTTTTAGAGCAAAAACTCAATAAAAAAATTATATTTCAATATCTTAATAATAATTCAATCAAAATAAACATATATAAATCATCCTAAAATTCAATAAAAATAAGCATCTTTATCATAAAAAATAACTTCCAAATTCATAGATTTTTCATATATAAATCCCATAATAAAATCATGTCTTTAAATTTAATCATCTGTAAATTTACATCTAGAGGTCTATATGAAAAAAAATAACCACAATCTACTCGATGCTAACAAAGCACATCTTTGGATTATCGGTGGCGGTATCGCAGGAATGGCGGCAGCTGCATTTGCCATTCGAGATGCTAAAGTCCCTGCTCAAAATATCCACATCTTGGAAGAGCTAGATATTTCAGGTGGTTCAATGGATGGCGGTCATACACCCCATACTACACAAGCATGGGTGACTCGTGGGGGACGAATGCTCACAGATGAAACGTATCTCTGTTTATGGGATTTATTTTCAAGTATTCCCTCTTTAGAGAATCCAGAAATTTCAGTGCGTGAAGAATGTCGAGAATTTAATGAACAAGTTAAAACACATGCCCAAGCTCGTTTGATTGATGCAGAACATCAGATCCTAGATGCATCTAAACTGGGTTTAAGTACTTTAAATCGTGCTCAGATGCTACGCTTACTTGCTGCAAAAGAAGAAAAAATAGGAAGTCGCCGTATAGATGAGTTTTTTGATGACTCTTTCTTCAACACAAATTTTTGGCGCATGTGGCGTACGACATTTGCATTCCAAAAATGGCATAGTGCTGCAGAACTTCGTCGCTACTTTCTCCGCTTCATTCAAGAGTTACCCCGTATCCACACCTTAGCAGGTGTTAAAAGAACCAAATATAATCAATATGATTCAATGATTTTGCCTTTACAACGCTGGCTTGTTGCTCAAGGTGTTGATGTACGTTTTGGACATTATGTAACGGATGTAGACTTTGAAATGGACTCAGAAAATCAACAACGTCGTGCTACACGTTTATATGTCAATTTACCTGAAGGAACTGAGCAAATTGATCTGAAAGAACAAGATCTTGCAATTTTCACTTTGGGTTCGATTACTGCAGATTCTCGTTATGGTGGTAATGAAGATGTTCCAGAACTCATCCGCGATCGCCTCGATCATGGTTGGACACTTTGGGAAACATTAGCGAAAAAAGCACCAGACTTTGGTCGTCCAATGACATTCTATGGCAATGTTGATGAGCATAAATGGGAGTCTTTTACACTCACCCTGCAAGATAATGTCCTACTCAATCGCATTATTGACTATACAGGAAATCAACCGGGTACAGGCGCACTTATGACTTGGTTTGAGTCTGGTTGGCATTTATCTGTCGTTGTACCTGCACAGCCACATTTTGCAGACTTACCAGAAAGTCACTTCACTCTTTGGGGGTATGGTTTCCAAATTGATGAAAATGGTGACTATATTCAAAAACCAATGTCTCAAGCCACTGGACAAGAGATATTAACTGAATTAATTCATCAGCTTGGTTTTGACGATATCTTAGATCATGTGCTGGCAACAACAACTGTGACGACTGCAATGATGCCTTATGCTTCTGCATTATTTGCATGTCGCAAACTAGGTGATCGTCCTCTAGTTATTCCTCAAGGTGCTCAAAACTTTGCATTCTTAGGTCAATTTGTAGAAATTGAAGATGACGTTGTCTTTACAGTGGAATACTCAGTCCGTGGTGCAATGATGGCAATTTATGAATATTTTGGTGTGACTCGAGAAATACCAGAAATTTATAATGGATTATTAGATCCTAAAGTTGGACTAAAAGCACTAGAAAGCGTTTTCCATTAATCGTTACAAACACTCAGAGCATTTTAATGCTCTGAGTGCATCTAAACTCAATGTTGTGGTTCCACAACATACTCACTCGCACTTAGTCGATAATCTTTTTCATAGACAGGTGCACCCGCAATATAAATCGAACGCACTTCAGTTTTTGTCGGTGTTGGTGCTTTTTTCTCACATCCAACAAGACATACTGCAAGAATAATACTCAAACCTATGGATAGCTTTTTCATCACATACCCTCACTTATTGTTTTATTTTTAAGTTTTAGAATATCATTTTTGGATAAAAAAACAGCTTTTATTATTTTCAAGTTATTGCAAGATATTTATAAAATATCTTAATTCAATCAAGTTTTGAAATCATCTTTAATCCATCACAATTCGATAATTTGCTGTACATGGGTTTTGAACAATTACATTTTGAATCCCTAATTCATTCTCAATAGGATAAGTATATTCAAATCTGAAATCACCATTGTCCTCAAAATTTGCGTTAGATAGCGCATTAAATTTTTTAAATTGTGGTACTTTTTTATTCAAAACTAAACGTACTTTAAAGTCAGGGATATTATAAAATACCAATGAATCAGGCATATTTTTAATATCACGTTCATAAGTTACAAAACACGTCTTTCGCGCATTAATACTTAAAAAGCTACCATAATCTTTTTGTTGATTTTGATCATTGATCACTGTCAAATTATGATCATTGCCTGTCGCACCGATCATAAAGCCCATGACTTTAGGGCTAAATTGATACACAACAGCCGTCTTACTCCACTGTTTAATCAACGTATTTTTCTTTCCTTTAGCATCATAAACTACATAATCACATGAATAATTTTGCTGATTACAATGTTCACGTTTTAATTTAATTTGTCCAACCTGCCCGATGACTTTATCTTTAAAATCAGTTTCATCATCATATTCAGCATGTATATGACTCGATAAAACCAACAAGATGCAAGGTATAAAAATTTGAAATATAGGTGGCTTTACTTGCTTTAAACTCTTCATATCAATCTACTTATCATCCTTCAGACACGGCGAACTTTTAGATTTAAAATCTTTCCCCCAAGTTCGATAACCTTGTGTATCAATATGATAGCGATTATTTCCATAAACCCCTAAGCCCATTTTGAAATTTTTTCCTTCTATTTTCCAAAATTGACACATTTTTTTGACCAGTTTTTCACGTTCGTCTGCATTACTTTCTTTAGGATTTAAGATGTAAAAATCTACTGCATAATTATTTAGATGCTTACTTTTTCCTGCGCCACCAACACATTTGTTTAATTCAGGATCACGGTATATTGCAGTAATCGCATAGCTCTTAAAATATTCATTACCATTTAACTTTTCGACCAATTGCAAACTACCGACCACATTTTTCCAAAAAGCTTTAGGTGGAATTGCAAAACGCTTGGAATAGCATTTTTCAGGCATGTAATTTCGCGTTGTAGTCAGTTCCATTAAACTCGGTGGATGTTTTAAATATTGCGACATAAATTGATAATATTCTGATAATAACTGTGGATTTTGCTGAGCTTTCCAAAGCTTAAATTGCGCTTCGATCTGCTGATCCAATTTATTTTGCTGGGGTTGATTAGCCTTATTATTTTCAGGCTTTGTGCATGCTGTTAAAAACATGAAGCTACTGATCAGAATTATCTGGAGAATATTTAATGTTATATTTTTCACGATTAAAGCACGCTTATTGTTTTATTTAAAAAGGGAATATCTTAAAAATAAGATCAATTCATTGCACAAGTTAAAAGAATAACCTGACTTTCACAGACTATTTTAAACAAACAAAACCATTTTTAAGATTCACTTTACAAAAAACCACATAGGAAAATATTTACAACGGACAAAAATGTCCGTTAAATATCACCTACAGTATTTAATCCCTCTCCGCTCATGTCTAAACGCCAATTACAAGCTGCGCAAAATCGTGAAGATTTACTCGAAGCTGCTCTTAATATCTTTAGAAAACAAGGGATACGTGCACCTTTACAACTGATTATTGATGAAGCTGGTGTTGGTCGCGCGACTTTTTATCGTAATTTTCAAGACCGTAGAGAACTGGTCATTGCTTTGATGGAACAAGCCTTAGAACGTTTGGAGGAGCGAGCAAAAGAGTATTCAGCTTATCCCGATGGTTTAATTCGATTAATCCGAAATCATGTCAATAATCTGCCTTATCTCACCGCCTTAATGGAATATTGGCGTGTAATCGACCGAAATGATCCTGTTTTAGTCGATATTTACCATAAAAGGGACACCATTTTACAACCACTGATTGATCAAGCGATTGCCCATAAAGTGTGTAGACCAGATCTAACCCCCAAAGATTATGCATTAATTACAGGAATTCTTAGAGCTTCGTTTCAAGGTATGACGGATGAGGAACAAATTCAGCTTGCAACACGCGCTGTAGATTTATTAGTAGATGGCATCAAGGCTTAGTTAAGTCATGGATAAATCACCAAGATTACTCGAACCAGCACCAGACTGGACACCTGAAGAACGTCCAACGCTTCCTGGTTCACCTGCTGCTATTGCACATCCAACCTATAAAAAACTGATTTATTTTTTTATTGGCGTATTTGTGGCAATTTCGGGTAGCTTGAGTAATGGTTTTATCACTGCAAATTTACCGCTGATACAAGGTGAATATTCACTTACACCCTCTGAGGCGGCTTGGATTCCTGCTGCTTATGTGATGGCAAATATCAGTTCCAACTTGATTCTGTTTAAAGCCCGTCAGCAATATGGTTTACGACTATTTTCAGAAATTGGATTGGTCTTATTTATAGCCGTGTTGTTCTTACATATTTTTGTACATACTTTTGAAATGGCGCTCATCGTCCGAATCATTAGTGGTTTGGTTGCAGCACCACTGAGTTCTCTGGGTATGTATTACATCATGCAAGCCTTTAAACGTGCCAATTTTGGACGTGGCTTGTATTTAGCACTTGGTTTTCAACAACTTGGCATACCACTGGCTTGGATCATTTCCCCTGCCATTGTCGATGTCAATGATTGGGTGGTTCTCTATACCTTTGAACTTGGTTTGGCTTTATGTTGCTTAGCTATGGTGGTTTCAGTAAAACTCCCACGAAGTTTAAGAATCGATGTTTTTGAGAAGCAAGATTTTTTTACCTTTGCTCTGCTCGCACCGGGATTTGCACTGCTTTGTATCGTACTAACACAAGGACCGATTTTATGGTGGTCTGAAGCCAAATGGTTAGGTTATGCACTAATTGCAGGATTTAGTTTAATTATTATTGGACTGACTTATGAACATTTTCGTGTCAATCCACTGATCATTACCCGTTGGCTGGGTTCTGCCAGTACCCTAAAATTTATCTTCGGGGCATTTGCTATTCGCCTACTCATGTCGGAGCAAAGTTATGCGGCGGTTAATTTTTTAAAAACAATGGGCATGGGTCCTGATCAGTTTGTACCACTCTATGCTGTGATTTTTATCGGAATTACTTTAGGCACAATTTTCTGTGCACTCACCTTTAAACGTGAACGAGTCACTTTACATCTCGTAGGCGCAGTCACACTTATTCTTTGTGCATGTGCTTTAGACTATCACTTGACCAGTGATGTACGTCCTGAAAATTTTTACTACAGTCAATTTATCATTGGTTTCGCCAGTGGTATGTTTATTGGCCCACTACTCCTCACAGGTATCGTCAATGCTTTGCAAAAAGGGCCTTCACACATGGTCACATTTGTGGTGTTATTTTCAGCAACACAAAGTTTTGGTGGTTTGATTGGAAATTCCTTTTTCTCAAGTTATCAACAAGTACGCACTCAAAACTACCGTACGGAAATCATCAGTGATTTAAAACCTACTGATCCTATCGTGGCGCAACGATTAGCAATCTATCAACAAGCCAGTGCCCAATACACATTAGATCAAGCACTTGAAAAAAACCAAGCCTATCGTAATTTAAATCAGGTGGTCACACGTGAAGCTCAAGTTCGTGCCTACAATGATGTGATCGCAATGAATGGAATCTTCGCCATCTTATTGTTGCTATGGAGTGGTTTTAATATTACATGGACACGCTATCAACAGAGAAAACAACAACAGATTCTAAATAGTAGT
>NZ_SGSW01000049.1:0-23856 GCF_004209125.1 Acinetobacter sp. WCHAc060033
CTTCTTTGCATGATTTCTCTTGAATACACCAAGAAATACCAAGACCTTCATCCCAAATTCTATTTGCCATTTTAATAAAATTAGAATCATTAATAAGCGACTCTGATTTATTCATTGCTGTATCATCTGTAAGTATTTCACGTATTTTATGAATTGGGTTTATGTCTAAATCTGGATCATCGAACTCATGTGTAGCTTGATATTTTACGAGTAAGTGAACGAATGGTCGTGGTGTAGTTGCAGTTAAATATCTCTCGCCCATGCTTACGCCAATTTTATAAGTTCCTGTCTCAAGAAAAAACTTCCCTTTCACATAAGAAAAGCCGTCGCTCCAGTTTGCGCTGATACTTTGATAAGCTACCCAAGCCCCTGATTCGTTTTTTTTAAAAATGACAATCCCCGCGTTATTGCCAGAGATTACAGCTTTGTAGTCAAATTCACTCGCTCTCCAGTCGAAGTATCCTTCAAAATAAAAATGACGAACAATCACGCTATTTTGCGCACCGTCGCTATCAGGTGGGTAAGACTTCCATGTGGTAGGGGGAACAATAGTCCCATCTTTTGCATCAAATTCAATATCATGCTCACTTAATACAGGTTGCACAGCAACAATACTTGGCTTGACATCAAGTGCAGGGCCATTCTCCCTCCCATTGTTGTGATAACTCTGCTGAGTTTCAAAAAAAGGAAACCGACCTGTACCCCAGCCCTCAGTATGAAAGCCACTTGCATCATCCCAACTTACCTGACCATTCATAACAATAGGGAATCTTCTATACACCTCAGAGCTTGATGAATTGCTGTAAATCCTACCAATCTCTGACTTCTCGTCATACCACTGCGCTTCACCATTATTCTTCACATGAATTCGTTTTACCCAAAGCATAAAATCTTTAAGCATTCCAGACATTGAAACAAGTTGAAAGCCTTTATCCAATGCTCTTTTACCAGTGGGAAATTCAGGCATCCATTTAATTATACTTTTATACTCAACACCACCAAAAACCAAATATGATAAAGAAGGATATGCTGATACATCTTTGTCAATTTGTTTTGCTAAATATTCGCTTTGAGGTTGTTCATCTTTACCAACATAAACATCAAGCAACCCAACCCAACCACCCTCTCCATTATCACCCCCAAATAAATTTGGTTTATTAATAAATACAGATGCGTGACCTGCTTTCAGTTGTTGTTTTTGCTCTGGCGTCATAATCCAACCGCGATTATCAGGGTTGATGTCTAGCAGTTGTTCAATTGGATTCCCAATGGCAACCATTAACCCTGCATAGTATCTATATCCGACTGTTTGCTTGCTACTCCCGCCCATTTTCAATTATCTCCACAACTTGCTGCGCCATCGCATCCTTTGATGCCTTAACAATTTCCAGATCAATTCCGTTCTTAAGAAAATCCTGAAAATCCCAGCCTTGTGCCAAAAAAAAGGCCCGCGTTCCGCGAGCACACATATTGGCTTTTCGTATATCCTGCATTGTGATAATCATTTTTTCCCACCTTTGCTTTTTATCGCTTCAGTTGATTCATTACCCATCCATGTGACAAATCCGTGCATATGTGGGCTTCCCGCAATATCAGAAAAAGAACTTCCTTCATCAACAATTGAACCATCCAATTGACTAGGCTCGACCTTGTTTTTTTTCTGCATTTTACGCATTTGATAGTAGTTGTATACACCAACTAAAAGGGATACGACTAGCGCAACGATAGCGACCATTTCACCCTCATTTAATAATCTGATCGTTTACAGGATTTGAACTCGGCATAAATGGGAAACCCATAAAGCGTGAGTTATTTTTAAATGTTTTGCAAGATTCAAAAGATTGATTACAACCCATAGCAATATAAACAATATCCCCGACTTTTAAATTCGGAAATTGTCGATATAATCCAAGTGATAATCCATTTGAATTTACAATATAAACTTCAATACCATCTTTTATAATCAAACCGCGTGAATAAGGTTGGATATCTTCACGAGAAAATATTTCATTTATCTCTGTCGTTGTTGTGATTTCACCTGTGTCTTTATCAGTCGTTTCAATCAAAATTGTTTCTGATTTAGATACAATATTAGAAGATATTGAGCTGTTTATGGTTGTGGTGGTTTTTACTGAATTTCCATATACATCAATAGATTCATCAATTGTAATACTCGGTGAAAATGCGACATCGACAGTAAGACCTGAAATATTCATAACCACTGCTTTAGATGACCATTTTTCAAAATTCAAACCGCAAAAACGATCATAAATTTTATTCGGGCATGATCTTTGAAATTTTCGAGTTAAAATATTTCTATGCTGATAAGTTTCATCAGATGAAACCGTTAAACTTAAAGTCTTTTGCTCTTCATTAAAAGACGGTACTGTTACACGACCACGAAATAAAACCAAACTTTGATTATTATTTAATTCAATAATTTCAACATAAACTGAATTCATGAATATTTTGTTAATAAACAAAGCCAGTAAATCCATTTGATCAACATTTAATAATTTAATTTGTGGAAATGTAATTTCAAATTCAGATTTATCAATGCCTGCATCTTCAATATCTGAACGACTTAAACCGCGAATCGGTCTATAAGTAATGTCATTATGCACCACAGCTTTTGATGAGCTTGTAAAATACCAAACATTATTACCATGTTTAAATTGATAAAGCTCTTTACGATTTTTACTCATGAATGAAGCTCCACAATTGGTACTGTGACTTGAGTGATTGAATTACCCAAAAATGAAAATTCAACACTATCTGCTGCTAAACGATAGAGACCTAAATAGCAAATGGTTTGAATGTCTTTACGCTGTATATTGATTGCTGGTGATACGGTTAATGATCCGCCAGTTTTTGCAGTGATAGTGTGTGCAGTCCAGATTCCGTTGTTTTGTTTCACAGCAATATGCTTACGATCTGCTTCAAGCAAATACTTTGTATTCGTGCTTAATGAAGTGGTGATATTACCTGTATTCAAAATATTCAGATGCATTTCATAAAGGGGCATCCAAAAGGCTTTGTATTTCCCAAGCCGTCTGAATAAGAAATTCTTATACTGTGAATATTCTTCTTTTGACTTTAGAATTGATTTAAAAGGTTTGGTGTATCTTGGCTTTTCCCAATTCGTAAAGTCTTGGAAACCGCCTATTTCTCCATCTACAATCACTTGGTGTTGAGTGAGTGCCATTGATAATGAATCGCCTTCTAAAACCAATGGCTTGAAATAAATATCCTCGCCTTTGTACTGTTCAGGTTCATCCCCTTCATCATCCGGACAATCTTCATCAAGGACCTTGAATGTAATTTCTTGCCCTGCATAAAACCCTGAAGCTGCAATACTTGCGTCACCATCAATAATGCAGATTCGTAAAGGTGTCATATAAGCATTGGTTGCTGTGATACTTTCTGAAAATCTAAACCCATCTTCAAATTCAACGATCTCATCCTGGATGATCTCGACTGTTTCAGGATCTCGAATTTCTTGCTGAGTTACGACATAACGACCAATTTCTGTAATCTCAGCAGCCTGAACCCCTTCATTTGATTCAAGCAAAATAAAACCGACTCGGAAGTCGGCTTTAGTAAGTTTGGTGTCAAAGGGTAAAAAGTCTGAAGCCAAATCAGGAATTTTTAGTTTAATCTGTTTCATTGGAATGCCCCACAACCCACGTAGATTCGCGTAGAGCATATGGAACATATCACCTAAGGCTTTTTTAAAAGTCACATATTTAAAACGCAACTCTTGTCTTGGCTGATCACGTAAATTTAAACGACCTTCTGAGCCGTCGTAATTCTCATGGACTTCGGTTTTAAACTCTAAGTATTCAGTCGAATCAAGCAAAGGGCAGTTTGTTAATACATTCACTGTGCCGAATTGGGTTTGTATTTTCATTGTGTCCTCTTGCTTAATCTATTGACAGTTATGTTTCGTTAAAACTTTCAAAATCGCATTTTTAGATTCTTTTGTTTTTAGAACTGTTTCTATTGATCCACCGTCATTTGAGGTTTTAATAACATACTTTGGTTCACTTGGTTTCTTAATTGATAGACCAATCAAACAGCCAGTGCAAAGCCATAATAGATTTTTCATACATACTCCAAAAAATTAAAGCCTCTGCTGAGGCTTATCTGGCATAACCATTACGTTTTAAGGTTTTCAGAATGATCTGTTCACCCTCTCTACTTTGCAGGTAATCACCCATTGCTTTTCTTTCATCAAGAATCACAATTTGGGGATTAACACTAACCTGAGCAGACTGTGTATTTTGATTGGAACGTGACTCACTCAAATAGCGCGTCAAATCCTTATTCTGCTGGGGATTTAAAACACGCTCACCACCATCAAGCAACCAAGTACCTTCACTTGGAATATTATCAATACCGTTGTGAGCCATACCTTGTATGGATATAGATCCAATTGTAGTTAAAGCTGGCATCAATGCCGCCATAACCGCTGCACCACCTGCAAATTTCTGAGTTAAAGTCATTGCACTTGGATCGGCAAATGCTGTCGTATAAGCTGTCCAAGCGGCAACCATTGAAGATGCCACAGAAAAAGCTTGTTGCATTGCAAACATAGTGCGATATGTTGATGATTGCTCACCTAAACCATCTTTGGCAGACTGAGCCAATTGAGAAAATGTATTCTGACCTGTGGAAAGAATTCCACCCCACATATTCACTTGCTCAATTTGCTGACTTCTCGCCAAATCTTTAGTCTGTTTATCATACAAAACATCTAAAGCAGACTTGGAATTCACATAGTCTTTATGTGCACTTTTAAGTTGGTCATACTTTTCTTGTTCAGAAAGAATTTGACTCTCATTGATTGCATTAACCGCATCCATCAAGTCATTTCCAAGTTGAGAATAACCTTCCTGTTGTTCGCTATTTAATTGCCATGATTGATATTGCATTGGAGTCATAGAAGCTTGCGCTCTGGATTCAACACCTTTATCACGCATCGCATAAATAGGATCGTTTAGACTGTTGTATGCAGCTTGACGAGCAGCAATAATCTCTTGTGTTGCTTGATATTCAGCTTTGACCCTATCGTCACCTGCTCTAATGTAGTTTTCCACATCTTTTTGATAAGCTTGAGCTTGTAAAGACAAGTAGTATTCCATTGCCTTTGGATCTTTAGCAAATGCTTCTCGTATCTTCTTAACTTGCTCAGAGTTATTGTTTTCAAGTTTTTGCCAGTCGTCGTAGAACTCAATTAGAGTTTTCTTTTCATCTTCAAGTTTTTTTAGTGCCGCAGTTACCGAATCTACACTTTTTAAATAATCATTAACGGTATAGCTGGCATCAAATTTCTGTCCACTTGCACCAGCCATATAGCTCATGACTTTACCTGAATACTCACGTGTCTCCTTAGGCATTGGTCGATCAGCAAAATATCCCTCTTGCCATTTACCTCCAACTTTTTTCATGCCAGAACCGTACTTTAAAAAGTTCTGCATATTGCCCTGTCCCCAGTTATAAGCTCTTAGGGCATTTTCAAGATCACCATCAAACATTTTTAACAAATCTTTGAGGTATTTTGATGCACCCTTATAACTAGATTCAACACTCTTAATGTCAACTTTATATTGATCCGCTGTAGTGGGCATAAATTGCATTGGACCACCTGCACCTACAGGGCTAGTTGCAGTATTGCTATTCGGGGACTCAACCATATTTACAGCTGACAACAATCCTTTTGGTAATTTATTAGCTGTTTCCAATGCGGTTGCATTTGCCTTTAATGCATTTGAAGCAACTAGCGCATTAACTTTTAAGGCTTTGGCTTGCTCCTTAAGTTGGTCATTCACTTTCTTTTCAGCTTCAATTCTTGCATCTGTTAAATCTGTCAGTCTTTTTTGTGATAAGACTTGAGTGGCAAGAGCTGAGATTGAAAAAACTGACAAAGGCATGCCTTTGCCATTGATACCCTCAACTTTTTCGGCAGCCAGAATCATATCTGCAGTAGCAGCAGAATAACCTTGAGAAATAAGTTGGTATTTTCTTAAGTTATCAGTTGTAGAATTTAAAGTATCATTAATAAACTTCTGAACTTCCTCTCCTAAATTCTTGACCTTAGAAGCTGCACCAACTGCCTCTTTACCAACAAGGGCAACTCCCTCTGCACCAGTTTTAGCCGCCTTGGCATGATCAATATGCTTGTTAGAAGCAATGCTTAGAATTTGATTCTGCTTTTCAATTTCAGTATTGCTTGCCTTAACATTGGTTCCAACCTGAGCAGCCATTTTTAATGAATGTGGACTAACAATACTTTGCTTTTCAAGTCTAGAAAATGCTGTTTCTGCTCGCTCGCCGCCTGTCTTAAGATCATCCAAATATTGTTGCAACGAACTAGCTTCACTAGTTTTACCCTGAGCATTTAAATCACTTATATACTGTTTGAGTGAGGTTAAGGATGAGGCTATTTTTTCATTCTGTTCTTCGATAGCATCAGCAGCATCTAATGCTTTAAGCTTCAGTTGTTCAGCATTGAGTTGACTATATTTAACTTTCAGCTCATCAACAGATAGCCCCTGATCCTCTAATGCACTTTGAGTATCCTTAGAAGAATCTTTCATTAAAAGAAACCCTGCCGCTGCGGAAGCTGCCATAACACCAAGACCAATAGGACCACCTAAAACACCACTTAAGGTACTTCCAACTCTTACCGCTAAAGATTTTGATGCATTATTTGCATTCTGAGCAATAGTGTCAGCCGCCAATGCTGCGGTATTTGCTTGCCTTAAAGGTAAAACGGTTTTTTCTAAATAGGCTACTCTCGCCATCCCTGACATTCTTGCCAGTTGAGCTTCAGCATTTGCCAGCTCCATAGTAGACAAATGTGCAATACGTGCTGTTCTTTGAGCTGTTATTTCATTTGCTAATTGCTCTGCTCGAATATTTTCAATTATTGTTCCAATTTTAACTTTTTGAGCCAATACGCTTTTGTAAATTGTTGGAATATACGAACCTGCCATATAGGCAGTGCTAATCATTAAGGTATTAGTTATAGTCTCTAAATTACTAGATAGTCCTGTAATTGCAGGAACAGCAAAATCATTTATGGCATTATTCTTAAAACCCTCCCATTTTAGATTAAGCAGATTCAGTTGCTCTTTAGCTAAAACCGCACTCTGAACAAAGTCATCAGACATAATTGCGCCTGCTTCTTTTGCAGCATTACCCCATTTGTTAAAACCTTCACCGCCATTCTTTAACAATGGGATTAGAAGTGAAGCATCATTAGCTAACTGCTCCATGTAGGTGACTTGCTCTTCATGGCTTAGATTAGCTTTTTGGAGACCATTGTAATAAGCTTGTAAAGCATCTGGACCACTAAGATTTTTGAATTGAGCTGCCGTCACTCCAATTTTGGGCGCAATCCTTTCAAAAAAGTCCATCATTTCGCCTTCACCACGTGAAACTTCACCCAGGCGATCTAAAACATCCTTGCTTACATCTGCAAATTTCTCCATGCTAAAACCTGCTGTTTCAGCACCTTTCGCATAATATTGAAATTGTTGAAGCGATGAGTTAGACAATTCAGCAAATCTTTTAATATCACTTCCAGCTTGGATTGTTTGATTGGCAAAGTTTGTAATACCTGCAATAGATACACCTGCTGCCGCTACACCCAAAGATTTAACTGCCACAGAAGCAATATCCATACTTTCAGCTATACCTTCGCCTGCACTCTTAGCTTTATTCTCAGCTTCTTGCATAGGTCCAGTAAAACTACTTACTTTTGCAATCAAATCAAGCGTTAATGATCCTAGTTTTGTAGCCATTTACTTTTCCTCAGGCATTAAAAAAGCCCGATATAATCGAGCTTTGCTATAATAAATATGTTTTTAATGATTTGGTGTTAGTACCCTATAAATAACTTGTCAACTCTGTCTTCAATCTTCCAATTGTCAGGCAAGGTGCTTCCCCCGTTGACTAGCAAGCTTAAATAATCTTTAGCTGTTTTAAGCTTGCACATAGCCTCTTTAGTAAATCCATCGTAACTAAGATCTTGGTAAGATTCACAAAATTTGATTGCATTTAAGTAAATATTCCTATCTCTAACTAATGAGTTACGAGTAGTTGTATTTGCTTTAGCAAACTGTTGACCAAATTCAGTGTTAGCCTTAGCAAGGAATTTATCTGAAGCTTCAAGCAAACAACTGTTATATGCAGCTGAAAATTTTGAGTTTTCAGGATCCTTTAAGCAGCTTACTAGAGAATTTCTAACTTGCTTTTTAGACTGTAAATAATTTTCAGCAAAAACACTGCCACTCAACCAAACCAATAAACCTAAAAAAAGAATCTTTTTCATATCAAATCACTCACATTTTTTACAGCTAGCTTAACACCATATTGACCTTCATCAATATCATCATCCCAACCACCATTAATGACAGCATCCACAGTTCTATTTATTCTTTTTCCTGCAAGTTTTTGCGCATCACTACGAGATAAGTAACCAACTAACAACCCATTTATTTCTACTTTTACAGCATCCTTATCAAATTTATTGGTAGGTTCAGATGTTATTTTTGCAGTACATTCATGAAATTTTGATATTTCTTCTTTTGGTCCAGCAATCTTTTTTAAATTTTGCTGATAAAACCCTTCGCCCACAATGTTAAAATTATAATTAACATCTGAACTATTATTTACTGATGTATTGATTTTCTGTATTTCGTTAGATTGGCTATCATTTTTCTTAAAAAAATCTTGCGAAACTAGAATTGCAGCAATGATTACAATTGCGACTAAAATTAAAATTATCACCATTTCTTATAATGCCCATTTATGCTTTTAGGACACGATACTAAGAATTAGATCAAAAAGAAACCTCCCGAAGGAGGTTTGTATTTTTATCGAGGCACTGTCTTCAACTCAAGCTTTCTAAGATGCTCTGCTTGACGGCTAATTTCATAACCCATCATGTAGTCATGTAAAGGTTTAAAAGCATCCGCAAGCTTAACAATATCAACCGAAGTATGATGTACGGTTTCAGGCATCACAGACACTTTCCCCTTACTAATTAAAACATGGTAAACAAGTCGCTCATCATCCGTGTTCTGGTATTTAAGAAAATCACCAAACTTGACTGCAATTTCATGGGCTATTGGATTTTGCAAAGTTGGGTAACGGTGCGCCAAGTTTTCTACAAATGATTGGAGTTTTTCCAAGGCATCATTATCTTGTGGTTTTTCAGGTTTAGCATTTAAATCCATCATCTCTAAGTAGTGCTTAGCATCATCAAAATGAATTGCTCGTAATTCTCGGTAGCTCGCTGAATATTTAAAATGATGTTTTAAACGACTCCACATTTGAACAATAAGGTTTTTATTCCCATTTGCACGAGTGTGAACAATGTTATAGAGAATGCCAGCTTGTTCAGGTGAAATGGTTTGCTTTCCATTTAACAGCCATTCCATTACGAGTGAATCATAAGCACGAATTACCATTAAGTGGAATTTAGGACTAATCCACATTGCATAGGCATACACGAGTTCCTTTACTACAAACGTCCCACCCTTTGCGCCTTCTATTTTTTTGAATGCGATATGCAAATTTGCAGATCGGTCATTTTCTAAACTCTGCAAATTTGCAGAGTTATTAATTTCTAAGATTAAATCATTGGTTTGCTTGTTTCTCATAAAGTAAGCTGGCTGATGTTTATCAGCACCTCCACTTGCCTTATGCAAATCATTCAAACAAAAACGCCCATCTTCGTCTTGGCGAATAGTAAATTCACCGATCACAAATGGCTTATTGTTTGGATTTAAAAAGTTCTGTGTTAAACTTGTCATAAGTCTTCATCCTTAGTGATGGCAACTAAACCTTGTGATATGTGAGAGTTGAACAAGGTTTTTTTGTGCCTATTGATTTCATGCTTTCGCACTCTTTTGGTTTTGTTTGAGCCATTCTTCAACAATAGTATTCAACTGTGCTGTCAAAGAACGACGGTTATCTAATGCTGCTTTTTTTAACTCATCAACTGTTTCATGAGCCATTCGGACATTTAGCTGCTTGTCATGTCGTGTCATTTTTACTCCATATAAAGTGATTTGCTTTATAGCGTTTTAATTTATAGCAAAATACTTTATTGAAGTAAAGCGTTTTGCTATATATCATTAAAATAATTTCACACCTTACTGAACTGCTATGGCTCAAGAATATTCACAAGTAAACTTCAGAATACCTTCTAAGCTAAAAGAAGATATAGAAAAGGCAGCTTCCGCCAATAACCGCTCAATCACATCTGAACTCGTATCTCGGCTTGAAGAAAGCTTTAAACGCGACGCTGGAAGCATTGCAGACTATGAAAAAACCGTGCAAAAAATGCTCTTCAATGTAATGGCTAATCTACATAAAGAAGGTGTTCAAATCGAAGTTATAGATGAAGCTATGGATAAAGCTATTAATAACATTGATTGTGAGGATGAAAAGAAACCAACCTAAGCAGATTTCTTTTTCAGTGCTTTTAAGCGCTCTTCTTCAAAACTCAATTTAGGTGCTTCTTCGTGAGGCATGAAATCAAATGCATCAACTTCTACACCCTCTTTAACTCTAAACCTTGAGTAATGCGCCATCCAGTTTCCAAAGGATTGCTCTAATCTACGACCAAAAAAAAGAGATCCATACTTTTTACGGTAGGATCTCCATTCCATCAACTCTGGATTTGCAATATTTGCCTTTGCTTCAGCTATTGTTCTTCCGCCAATTCCGTTGAGGACAAGTTCGCACCAGAATTCTTGATCTGGTTGGAGATCCAATTCTTTCCCGAGAAGTTCACAACCTCATCAGCAGCATCATACATTGCCCCGATTACTTCAGTTGAAACTGTTCCAGTATCCGCAATTTTAGGGAAGAATTGAGTTTTCTCATCTTCATAAATGACTTGATGAAGTAATGCTTTACGGTATTGGTCAACAGTTAATTCACCGCTATTTTTCACACCCCAAACATCTGTTGCAGACACAACTTCATCATGAGATAGAATTTTAATGAAAACTTCACCTGAAAACTCTTTTCCGTCCGCATCACGGAACTTAATTGTTTTTTCAACAAAAGTACCAATGCCGATAGCTTTTTGAGCCGATTTTAATGTGAGTTTAGCCATTATGGTTGCACCTTGAATTCTTCAGTTACTTCTGTTTGGCGTTTCATAGGAATTGTATGATTGACCATTGCATCTACAGCAAACACTGGCGAACCTTTGCGTAGAATTGCTGTGAAGTGCGACCAAGTGCGTGTTGCGGGTAGATCAATTTCACCGCTTGTCAATGTTGGCTCAGCAACACCATCCGACCAGCCAACATATACTTGAACTACGGCTTTTTGAGCAGCCAATTCAAGAAGTTTCATGTGTGAAAGGTTTTTAGGATCTGTATCAATTTGAATTGAACCTTCACCTGGTGTACTCAAACCATATTCAGACGTTTTGGTGCTGGTTTCTTGCAAGCAAGTAGTGTCAATTTCAGTTGCACTATCGTCACCAAGTACTAAGGCTTTAATACAACCCATCTTGGTTAATGTGGGTACTGTGCCATGGACAATCCACACATCAGTACCATTGGATAAAACACCTTTATTCGCCATGAGTAGCTACTCCTCAATTTTTAGGCATAAAAAAACCACCTTTCGGTGGCGTTGGTTTTAAAAAGATTAATTTTCTGAATTTGGTTTAACTGCCTCATTAAAATTCTTAGAAGCATTGTTTAAGGTATTTTTTGTACGTTGAAACACTTCGCCATCTTCGGTGGCATCAACAGGAATCATTACAGCATCAATAACAGCAGTCACAGGAGTTACAGCAACGGAAACGGCTGCTTTGGTTAGACTTTCAAGCATTCCAAACATGATATTCTCCAATTTATAGGCAATAAAAAACCACCTTTCGGTGGCGTTGGTTGGCTGAATGGTCAAAATGACCATGCAGGTTTTAATGAAATACATCAAACCTGATAATCTGTTAATTGCGGTTGAAATCCATTTTCTAGTTCGAAAATCTCACTATCGAGAGCGTGTTTTTCATGCTTCCATGCATTCATATCTCTTGCAGAACAACTAACCTCTTGCTTTCTCTTGTCTCGATAACCAACACGCTGTTGGTAACGAGCCCATTTTGATTGGAACATTTGGGTTAATTGATTCGCCATCCATTCAAATGCATCAATAAAGGATTCCTTAATTGCGTCAGCTTTTTCACCATTAAATCCCATAACTAAAAACATAAATCCACGCTCAGTCATGTGATAAAAACCAGTATTTCTTTTAGTGTTCCCTATCTGCTTGTTTTCTAAGGTAAACGCAAAATTGCGTTCACGGAATTTTTGCGAACATTTCATATTTTTAATTGATCGCAGCACATCAGAATGTCGCTTACCGAACGCCTCAGCCACAGCGTAACTGGTTGTTTTAGCTTCCCCATTTTGATTGGAGACCATGCCTCTTAAATTTAAATTCAACATCATGTTCATAAGATTTTCCTCTTACAAAATCATGTTCAAAAGAAAAGAGCCGACAAATGCATCGAACATGAAAAATGCATTGTTTCAGGAGCTACCCTAGTCGGCTTGGTTGCCATATTTCAGGCATTAAAAAACCCTGATCTAATTAAAAGTCAGGGTTAATTAATCTTTGTTGTGTGATTTACCGATCAAACCACCAGTTTGCATCAAATCCACGACCGAAAATATTGGTATCGGCAATACGTTCGACATGGTTTGGATGTAGGTTTGTGATTGTGCATAGTGGGTCTAAAACAACGCTGATTGCTTTTCGAATATTTGAAGCACGTGTTGCTTGTGTGTCATAAACCACGACTTGAAAGGTCAAATGATCGATCTTAGGAGTGCAATCCAAATTATGATTAGGTACACCGCCTATAAGTTGCCAAACGACATAAGGGAATTTTGTTTTATGTGGCGCAACATCTTCATAAATGCGGTTTTGAACTAGGTCTTTTACTGGTGAATTTTGAAGTGTTGCAAATATTGGGAGAATGTTCATGATCCACTCGCTAAAGCTTTATTGATTTCGTCATTTAAGACCTGTGCAACTTTAGCCGTTGCATTATCCACATTATTAACTAATGCAGGTCGCATAAACGGTGCGGCTGGTTGATGAGAAGATCCAAACTCAATGAAACGCCAGTAAAAATGGTGTCCATCAGTTGCATAAGTTTTCCCAACCTTACCTGATCTACGGTTCTGATCATTATTTGTGTAGGGGATTCTCGCACCGCCTCTCACACCTACTCGCATCTTAAATTCATTCTTGCTGCGTGTTCTTCCGCTTTGAACAACGATCTGCTTCCAAACCTTGTTAGGCGTGTCAGGTCTATCAAACTTTTTAGCTTCTTCACGTGCGGCATTGCGTACGATGTTAGCACCTTGCCTTAAGGCTTTACGAACTGCTGATTTAAGCATTTTGGGATCATTTAAACGCTTAAATTTTTCTTCCAAGCTCTCTAGACCTTGTATTTCAAATTTAACATTGGACATATCTACTCTAGTAATTTCAGCTCAAACGTCACATAGATTTCAGCGTTTTCATTGTCAGGTTTTGGTGGTGAAATGATCTGAAAAGTCTGATCTTTCCACAACACACGCATTTCAGTGGTGATGTCAGTTCGTTTTCGAATCTTTAACCGTGCATTGGTTTCTGAGCCAACCGCTTTGGCAGTTAAAGTATCTTTTACTGATAAGAACTCAACCTTGGACCAAAGCTTTTTGTATTCAGACCAAATCGGCTCAAGTTCATTGTTGTATTCATCAACCGGTGTGATTTTGTGTTGGATGGTTACTCGGTGGAGTAGTTCTCCTGCAGGAATACCCATAAATCACCCCATATTCACAAATCGATGTCTACGCCAAAGCCACTCTGTAGCAAATGGCAAGTTTTGCAAATTACCAGTGGTTTCCCTGTTTCGATACCAGTGACCTATTAATAATTTAGCACCTTGAATAATTGCATCGCTGATATGAATACCATTTTTAATATCTTCGGGAATTGCTTCATTTTCATCATAGAGCTTGCGATTGGTTGACTCTTCGAATGCGATAAATGAGGCATCAATTAATGCCTCAATATCAGAATCTTCATCATCGTGATCAACTTTCAGGTGTAGTTTTACTTGTTCCAGCGTTAGAAACTGATTCATTCTGTTTTCCTTTCGCCTTAAATGTTGCAACTTTAAGTTGGTTTACAGCAACTTCCGCAATGCGATCAGATACATCCTGATCACCTTTTTCAATCTCAATGACCTTATTTCCATTTTCAATGGCAATTTTAAAGGTCTGTTTTACCGTAATAATTGGCATGTTTCCCCCAAAAAAATATGCCTCACGCAGCGTAAGGCATATTTTGATAGTTAAATTTAAGCAGCCTTAAGTGTTAATGCTTTGATTGCATTACTGTCTAAAAGCATGCCACCAGTACGTTTAGTGGTATAGAAACCAACATAAGGTTTATTTGTGTACGGATCGCGTAATACTCGAGTTCCCATGCGATCAACAATCAAATAACCACGTTTGAAGTTACCAAACAGAACTGAATTAGCATCCGCTTCAGCTTCTGGCATATCTTCGTTTTCTTCAATGCCATAACCAAGCAATGTTGATGGTTGCCCCAACTGTAAGCCTGGTTGCCATAAGTAATTCCCTTCAGAATCCTTAAACTTACGCACCTTTGCTTGTGTCAGGTTTGTCATCATGAATAAGGCACCATTTCGATAGCCTTTTTTCAATGAGTAGATCAAATCAATAAGATTATCACCATTGAAGTTACCAGCTTGGCCAGACAGGATTTGCTGAAGTGAACCAAATGCACGATCTTTATCGGCTTCTGTAGTCAACGTATTGGCTAAAATACCTTTTGGTTTTTTAGATCCATCACCAAGCAAGAATGCATGACCTTCTTTTTCAGCAAATTCACGTGCAACTTCTGTCGAAATCCAATTTTCAACATTAAAGAACACATCATCTAATGATGTTTGTGTTGCTTGAGGATTGGCGTAGATTTCGCCCATTGTTGCCTGAAGCTGTGCAAGTGTTGGAGTTCCAGTTGCAGGACGTGCATCTGTTTCACCCACCCAACCCGAACCAGCACCACCAAGATTGACCAATTTTTTATAATCAGGCGATCCAACAGTGATTTGCGAACATACGCTGCGCATTGGGCTTTCATCTTTCAAAAGTTCCAATAATGTACGATCAAGTTCTTCTGGTACCGCAAAGCCACCATCAGGATTAGTAGTTGTTTGAACAGCTTTGCGCTCTAAATCCGCAAGACCATCATCAACACCCTTGCGAAGGAATTGATAAAATGCAGTTTTATGCTCATCAACACCTTCACCGCCAGTCATACCTGGGCGTTTTGCTGCTTTAAGCTCTTTTTCAAGTTCAGTTTTAAGCTTGTCGAAATCACCTAATTTTTCATTAAGTTTTTCAACTTGCTCACCCAATTTACCCTTTTCAGACTTGATTGCTTCAAGTTCTTGGTCGTTTTTCTTTTTGAAGTCTTCAAACGTACCCTTTAGATCTTTTGCAACTTCTTCAATATCTTTCTTTTCAATAGCCATGATTTATTTACCTTCTGTAAAAATGGATTTTAAGTCTTTGAGTGATTGAAGCGCGTCATCAGTTTGCTCAGTATTTCTCTGTGCACCAATCGCTCCATAACCTTTAGCCATAAAGGCTTTGGCTTGTTGAAGTGTGAAACCAGCATCTCGCAATGCTCGCTCTACTTCCATTTCAGATGGGGTTTCCCCTCGATCCAACGCTGATTTCACATCTGAAACTCGCGCTTCATCATTTGCAGGAAAAGTCACAAGTGATACTTCCCACAAATCAATGTCTGTTAGCTTGTAGACACCAAGCTGTTTGTCGTATTCGTAATCCCGAAGAATAAAACCGATAGATAAGCCACCTATTGATTTTGCTTTCAAATGACCATGTGCACGTTTTGCCAGTGGATCATCGTCAATAAGCAAACGGCCTTTTACATAAAGGCCGTTTTCATCTTCTTTCATTTCCAGATATGGCCCCAAGGGCTCATCTGATTTGTGCTGCCACAACATGGCAGGCAAACGACCCTTTTGAGACCATTCATTTAGTGTTCGCTTGAATGCACCCGGCATAACTACATCACCATAGCTATCCTCAACACCAAATACCGAACCGTAGCCCTCAAACTCACCTGTGGCTGATACAGATTTGATTTCAAAAGGCACATTAAGATGCTTTTTTTGCATCGCTATCATCCTCAGGTTTAGTTGTCATATTCATCGGGGTTAAGTAAATATCCCCGCCTTCACGCGGATTCATATCTTCAAGTTCTCGGCAATCATTAGGGCTTAACCACCCCCACTGAATACCTTTGCCGTAAGATTCATAACGTGTTTTCAAGTCACCACGTAAAAGCGCACCAGCATTGAATTTTGCATAATGATTTTTACGATCTTTTTCATTAAGCAATCCAACTCTGATTCTTGATTCAATTCGAGTCATATAGGGAACCAGTGAGTAATTCACAAAGCTCATCCCCATATGTTCAATATTGTTTAAAGTCATCTTGTCCATTGCGGCTACTAAATGAGGTGGTACCCGGAACAATCCGCAGATTTCACTTTTTTGATATTCACGTGTTTCTAGAAATTGGGAATCCTCAAGATTTAATGCTGTAGGTTTCCACTTCAAACCTTGTTCAAGAATCATGGGTTTGTATGTATTCGCTAATCCTGTGTAATTCTCATCAAATTCGGTTTTAAGGCGATTAAAAGCAACATCAGTAAGTGATTCTTCAGTTTCTAAAACACCTGAAGTAACAGCACCATTTTTAAATAATGTTGCACCGTGCTCTTCTGTATCTAAACCAAGCCCGATGCATTTACGCGCATATGCCACAGGGTTAAGACCAGTCAAACCATCCAAAGTGAATAAGCGCACATGCCAAATTTCATTTTGGCTTAGTGTTTTAATGCCACCATTCTTAAAATTAACTTGATACTCAACAGTCCAGTCATCATTAAGCTTTGGCGTAACAGAACTTGGATCAAGAGGAAGTAATTCAACAACCTCACCTAAGGCATAAACCTTATAGGCGTAGAAGTTACCCCTCAAGCACAAACAAACCATGAGCAACTCCCAAAACTCTTGAGCAGTCATATAGTCATTAGGTGCAAGGCTTAAAATCTCATAAAGCTTATGATTGGTGGCTGGTTGCTTGTATTTACCTTCCTGCTTTAACAATCTGCATGGCAACATACCCATTGATTCTGAAAGCACTCGAACACACGAAAATACAATCGCAAGTTGCATGGCTCTCAATGGCGTAACAGGCTGTCCTGTACCAGTGACAAATTCAGCTCCAAAAATACGTGCTAATTCATCAGGTCCAGAAATAACAAGAGGAGTGGACTTGAATCCAAGCCACTCCCCTATTTTTGATTTTATGCTCATTAGAGTCTTCTAACCCCGTGTTTCTCGATATGACTCGATAGATCGTCCTCTGAAGGATTGGTCGTCAAAGTAAGTATTCGATTAATTCCCATAAGCAAACATACAGCTCCATCAATCTTGAATATGTTTTTCTGTTTACGTGGATAATCATTGTTGTTTGCATCTGGTTTGCTGATCACATTACCCACCATCCAAGACAAAATAGGGTTTCCGTCATGATGGAATCGACCTGAAGCAATCGCAGCAACAAGTTCTTTCATAGGTGGTGAAAAGTTTTTAGTGTTCTTTGCTACTTCAACAGCTTCAAGACCACTATCATTAATCTGTTTTGCAATTAAACGTGCGCCCCAGTTGTCATAAGGCACCTCAACAACAGAAAGACTTTTAGAATCAGAGATTAAATCCGAAGCTACCAAATCTAAATCTGTTTCTGCACCTTCATGAACATCTAAAAGCCCCATGTTGTCCCATTTCTGGTACCGATCTAAAAGTGCTTTTTCATCACCTTCAAATACTGTTTCATGTGGCAAGTAGAAGTTTGGTGAAATACAGTAGTAATGCACCTTTCCATCTATGATTCGCCAAAACAAATTGATTCGTGCACAGATATCGATCTTTGATGCCAAGTCCAACGGCATTACACATTTATCTTCCGCAAAATCACTAAGCTTTAAGGCTTTATCAGCACAAGCATTCCATTTTTCCATATTAAAGTACTGCTCTCGAGCAGAAACCCAAATGTTTAAATGCTTGGTCTTGAATGTGTTTTGACGAGATGGATTGTTTATTGCTTTTCTTTGTTGTGACTCAAGGTAATCACCATAAACAGACACATCATAATTAGGATTTGCTTTGGCTAATACCTTTGGATTAGTCCATTCATCCCCATCATCAATGGTCCAAATATATCCAAATAGCTCATCATCTGGCACGGTACCGAGCAACATATCTTGAATGCGCAATCGCATATCATGGCATGGACCATCAATATTAAAACCAGCTGTAGTGATAACAAACATTAATGGCTGACGACGCGCCCCCATACCAGTTTGCATGGTGTCATACTGTGCATTGGTTTGATGTTCGTGATATTCATCAATAATTGCACAATGTGGCGACTGACCATCAGGTGGATCCCCAACAATTGTTTCAAACAGTGAACCATCATCAGGTATTTCTAGACTTCCTGCATTAACTTGGATTCCAGCAGCATCCAAAAAATCAGGGGAACGTACCGCCATTAATCGAGCTGGCTTAAATACTTCCCATGCTTGTTTTTCCGTGGTTGCACCAGCGTAAACTTCACTGCCTGATTCGCCATCATTGGCGAACATATTAAGTGCAACACCAGCTGCAATGGCAGACTTACCATTCTTACGTGGAATTTCCCAATATGATTCACGAAATCGACGATAACCATCATTTTTACGAACCCAACCAAAAGTACAAGCTATTCCAAATTTCTGCCAAGGTTCCAATCTTAGCTTCATTCTTTTCATTGCCCACTCACCCTTTGTATGGGGCAACAATTCAATGAAAGCTATCTTTTTTTCAGCTAATTTAGGGTCAAATCTATATAAAAAATCTTTATTTTTACTGTTTTTTAAGTCATTTAAGTGGCGTTCACAGGCTAATCTCACCCATTTACATGCAGGGATTTTATTTAAAACGACTTGCTTAGCCCACTTATTTGCAATATCTACATTCGGGAAAGCTGTCATTTAATGACCTCACTACATATTTATCACCTCTGCAAATGGGTTACTCTTAGGCTTTCCACCACCCAACAGGCGTGTACGTGATGCAGGATCTAATCCCAACATTGAACCAAATTGGGCAATTTGTTTAGAGGCTTCATTGACAGCAGTCAAAGCTGGATTTTTAATTCTTCCTGACTCTGTTTGAATAGTAACTCCATATAAAACAACTTCATGCTGAGCTTCACGTAGGTTATGGTAAGCCATGCAAAACATTTCCACATTGTGCATATCAGTAAGTTTTAGGATTTTTCTTTTGAGTAATTCTGGAATGATTGATTTCCACATTGTGACAGCCTGATCCATTTGCTCAAGGTGAAATGGAACATCGATATCATAAACATCATCAAAATCAGTATCGCTTGTTGCTTTGACTTTTGGTTTTCGTCCTGCACCTGCTACCGCATTTCGCCCACCCATGTCAAGACCCTCAATTTTTAATTTCGCTCACGTAAAAATGTGGTTAAGGGGGCGGTCATTTAGCTGAAAAGCCTCAACTTTTCACCTCCCCCTCCCTTATTTGAGAATAATTCTCACTCTCTTGCTGTTTTTGATTCATGGCATGATTTGCACAAAGATTGCAGGTTATCGATCGAATCTGTACCGCCTTTGGCTTTATTTAGTACATGATCGACGTCAGTTGCTTCAGTGAGTTTATTTTCTTTAAGGCATTGAACACACAGATAGTTATCACGCTTCAATGCAACATCACGTAGCTTACGCCATGCATGACCATAGCCACGTTCAGTGGTTGATCCTGTTCTCCCTGGTCGTTTATTCCAATTGCTACGCTTGTCTGCATGAGCATCGCAGTATCCTTTCTGACTTCGTGACTTAACAAGATTTGGGCAACCCCATTCACGGCATGGTCGTGACATATCACCCACCATCCAAGCTTCGACTACCCAACTCTTGCTCATCTTCTAAATCAAGATGCTCAAGTAGATGGTTGATCTGTGCTGCCTGTTCGTTGTTGATCTGAATTAACTGATTGTTCTGTTTGATTAGAAGATTGTTCTGCTCGATCAGCTTGACCAGTAAGCCGTTGCAAACACAACCGCATTCGTTCTTTTGCTCGTTCACTTTGTTTCCTCAACCATTCTCGTCTTTGTTCACAACCTTGGCAGGTCATACGCACCTCAAACTATGCTGTTATTGTTCTTGTCCCACATATCTTCATAGCGATCAAAGAAGTCTTTTTTACTCATGACCTCAATTTGCTTTGATGAATTAAAAATAAGAACATCATCCTTATCTGTAATTTGGCAGTGATATATGTCATGAACAACTACATGATGTTTACCAATGAACAAGCAGGAATCTTCAAATTTCTTTTTAATCCATACAGGCAACTTACCGAAGTCACTAGCAGCTAATGAAACCACTCGATCAACACTAATCGCATCAACTTCATGCATCTTTGTTTGGAATTTCATATCAATCACCAATAAACTTTCTTAAAGTTTCCAATCGATAATGTGTCTGTGGATTGTGAACACCAATGATGCATTTATCTGTGCAATAGCCATGAACCTTAAAATGATCGTTCCACTCATCAACGTAATAGACAGCATCGTCATGGGCGTTATCTAGAATGTCTTGAATCTTCTCAGCACCTAAACGCTCAATAAGTTTTTTATGTTTCATATCAATCACTCAACAAACTTCTAATTGCTTTAGTTCTTTCTTTTAACTGACTAATCTTGCGATCAATAACTATCATTTCCTCACGAGTCATAAGACCACGAGATAAGCTTTGATATTTATTAATCTCTGATTCATATCGCTTGAGATTGCTTAGTGCTTCCTGTCTGTCCATAATCTTTCTCACTCAAATCTCAAGCATGCCATCTAAGGTTTTGTAGATTGAAATAAACCAGTCTTCACCATTCCACACATAGTTACATGTAAGTCCTTTCTTGTAGAAAGTGTCTGTGAACTTAGAATAATGTGTTGCACCAGTTGGTTTATTCATCCCACTTTCTCCAAGACAAAATAAAACCCCTTTCGGGGCAAAGGAAACGTAGCTAAAGGTTAAGCAAAAATAGCTTTAAAGCCTGATATTGCTTGGGCTACATCAGCACTCGACTTGATGTTATTTAACGCATCCAACACTTTTTGGTTGTGTTTACCAAGTTTATGAAACTCTGCTTGTTTCTTTAATTTAAGTGGGTTTGAATAAGATAATTGATCCTCGATCATTTCTTTGATTTCATCGAGTTCACTATCCAACTCATTCTTTTTAAGCTTACCAACAAAAGCGTTAATTTCATCTTGCTTGATAGACCCATCAAGAAGATTAATTGTAAATTCTGTTACTTGTTCCATTTCACTTTCCTCTAGGCATTAAAAAACCCCAACAGTGTGGGGCTAACTATCATATTCTTGTTGCTCTTTGATCTTTTGATCAAAATCAATTTTGGTTACTGCTTTTGGGATAATCCTAATTCTTGAAATATCCTCATTTTTAGCTCTATTTTGCTCAATAGATTTAACTAATCGGCTTATAAGACCATCATAGTCTTTAGGCGCTACATGGACTTGCTCAAAATCAATTTCACAGTCTAGTATTTGAACCTTATCCTGCTTTTCTAGAAATTCAATCTTATCAATAAGTCGACCTTTTAACTCATATGCATCACGTAGAGTTAGCTTAGAAATATCTAAATCATAAGGATCTTCAACTGTAAATTTATTCATCTTATTAACCCTCTTTTATAGAGTTAAATTATACCATAACAACATGATTTTATTAAATTATATAGGTTTTAAATGTGTCTAAATTTAACACTAAATATCTTTGATTTTCCCACACTTCCGACACTCTCTCACTGCAAAGAAATCTGAATATTCCCAAACGTGACGGCAGAAGATTTGTTTGATTCGGAGCATGTTGTTCTCCTTGGAATTAAAAAGGACGTGGTGATCTGCCACATCCTTGCCTTAGATTACGATACTGATCAGCTCGGCAACTGAACTACCGCTACTCAACACAACAAACATCTCAAAGTTAGCTATTGATCTGCTCTGTGTCTTTCATCTTCTTTGGTCGGGGAGTCACCCACAATTTAAGGCTCTGAGGCTAACTCAATGTGTGACGAAATCACATTGGATTCAAACCGATTTATACGGCTGGTTTCTGCATCCCACCGTTTGCGCTTATAGCTGAACAATTTGTACAGCGTCACAAATCAAATCGCCCTTGTTTCGGGTGGCGCACTACCCTTAAGCGTATGCTGGCATGATGAATCTCCCGATCATGTTACTTGTGCACGTCACAAGCACCTTTATAAAATTTAGATGTAAAAAAAGACGCCTAAGCGCCTTTTGTGTCTATTTACATTTTATTCAATATCAAAAAAATGCTTCTCAGTGATCATTCTTATTTCAATTCCTTGATAATATCTAACCATTGGATCATTCGAGTTTTTACTTAATTGATCTAAAAATCTATTTTCTTTCATTAGCTTTGAATATGTCTTATACCCTATTAAAATTCTTGATGGTTCTTTAGTTTCCCTAAAAGCATCAATCCTCATATCAATCTCTTTTAAGCTAATACCCATTACAAATCCCTCTAAATTTTTTTAGAATTATAACATTCACTTGTTACATTTTTTAGAATTATCAAAAATATAAAAAGCCCACTAAAAAGTGAGCCTTTACTCGTCTTTCCGAGCTGTCAACAAATTTACACCTAAACTTAGAGCAAGATGCAAAGTTATCGTAAATGATTATTACTATCATTTCAAACAAATGATAAAAAAATACCCACTGATTGGAGTCAGTGGGCATGGAAACTGCAAAACGGTAGTGAATTACTATAACTTCGTCCACTATAACAGAAATATGCCATATTGCGGTATACCAGTCAATACCTATCCAATTTTCATACGGTTATCACGTGAATGAATAAAATACCGCCCACAATTAATCATCATGTGTGCAATTGGTTTGCTTTGGTTAGTTAGTGTTGCCACCGCACTTAAACTACGATTCTCAACCTTATGCTTCACCAAGCACATCACGGCATACTTCGCTTGATAATCTACCGACTTGCTATTAAACACACTTCGCAACAGTGCTTGAATTTGCTCCGCCTCAAAATCTGTAATTTCACAGCGGATGTAGCATTTTGGGCTTTTAGGGGTTTTATCCGCTTCACGAATCAACCAATAGATCTGATTAATATGAAGTCCATCAGGCAATTCACCTCCTTTCATACGAGCTGTTTCACACCACGCCCCAAATTGTTCAAGCCATCCATCAATTGTGTATTTAGACCAATCCATAATCGTAACCACTGCATTCATAATTGCTCCTTAAACCTTAAATTTCTTCCAAACACCGCACTTATTGCATTGGCAACGCACCTCTGTTCGATCAAATGACCGATCACCAAAGGTTGTGTCATAAATATCTGTGATTCGATCTGTACGCCACAAATGCTGACACGGTGGGTTTTTTCTAACTTCAATCAGCTTCTTTATCACAATGATGATGATCCCTATCAAAACCGCAATTAATGCTATTAACATCTCAACCATCAAGTCATCCCCCAAATCAACATCCCTGCATCACGCTGTTCTTGATTCGTTCGACCTTGCCAGCCAGTAATG